>DATAMS010000717.1:0-15626 GCA_036260495.1 Thermoanaerobaculia bacterium | reverse complement strand
TGGATGATTCGTCTGCGACGCCACCTCGCCGCTGACGACGCCGATGTGCAACAGGCCACCCGGCAGGCGCCAGGCGACTACGTCCCCGGGCAGGAACGCGCCACTGGCGGTCTTTCCATGCCGCTCGAAAAACTTCATGAGATTCGGCACGCGGCGGTGATCGATGTTCGCGTCGGGTTGCGACAGACCCCAGAGCGCCGGATAGCGCTTGAACGCACCCATCATGTCTTCGTGCACGGCTCGCTGCAGGTCGATCCCGGCCACGCGAAATGCGCGGACGACAACATCGGCGCAGACGCCGCGGTTGGCCGGAACGTCGCCGCCAGGATAGCGAAGCGAGACGTAGGAAGGATCGTAGGTCAGCGTCACGCCGATTTGCTGCTGCGCTCCTTCCGCGATGCGAACACCGACTGGCAGCGGCAAGGTCGCGATCGAGAGGATGCAGATCAGAAGGACGAGTGGTCTTCGCATGGAGCGTTCTTAAGCCACGCAAACGATATCGCCGGGATGATTCTGGCGCACGACGGTATTGCGATGAACGTCAATGCGCGCGGCGTCGCCGTCGATGAAGATGCCGCCACCGCGTCCATTGACGTTGCTGTTGCCACTGACGACGCTTCCGCCGAGGCGCGCGTCGGAATCACTGAAATAGATGCCACCGCCGTCACACGATTCCGCGTAGAGCACGTTGTCCGTTACGCGGCTGCGCCACATACGCATGCTGCTGCGCGCGCACCAGATGCCGCCGCCGCGGGCGAGGTCCGGCGCGTAAATGGCGTTAGTCTGCATCGAGCTGCCGGCGATCTCCACTTTGCAATCTTCGAAATAGAGTCCACCGCCGGCAGCGGATGAAGCAGCGATCGTGTTTCCTGCGATCGTCGATTTCTGGATGCGGATTGACGACCGGCGGCAGAGCATGCCCGCGCCAAATGGTTCTTCAAATGAATCACTGACCCGATTTCCTGCCACGACGCACTCCTGAAACGTGACCGCTGAATCGAGAATACGGAGCCCGCGCAAGCGTCCGTCAGAGCGAACATCGATTCCGCTGAAATGCACGACCGATTGCTCGATGCCGATCACGCTCTCCATTTCCTGACCAGCGATCGTTACGCCGCGTCTGCCAAAGCGGCTGCTCTGAATCACAAGATAGGGTTTTGATCGTATGCGAACGCTTTCTCTATAAACGCCGGGATCGATGATCAGAGTCGCCGGCCCGCTAGCGGCATCGATTGCATCCTGAATCGTCGGAAATTGTGCCGGGACGAGGAGGACCTCGTGGCCGGCGAGTGAGGGTGCGGCGACGGAGTTGATCATACGATCGCTGCAATTCGTTTCATGATTCGTTCTCAAGACTGCTGGCGACGGCCTGCGATCAAGTAATCGAGCGAAAAGCGGTCGCCTTCTCGGGGCATTACAAGCAGGAACAGAAGCAACGCAAGGCGCGGAATGACATGCTCGTGAAAGGGATACAACGGCTCATGCAGCAAGTGTCCGAACGTGACAATCACAAGCACGACGCCCAGCGCCAATAGTGCCTCATAAACGCGCCAGCCGGTCAGAAGCAGCGCGCCACCAATCAACTCAACAAATGGAATCGCCAAGCCGACTGCCCACAATGACCAGGTGGGAAGAAACGTGTCACGAAATGGCAGAAACCATTTCTGGACATGACCCACCGGTGTCAGCGTAAACACTTTGTAGATGCCGGCCATGAAGAAGATCAGGCCAAGCACAAGACGGACAAAAAGGCAGGCAAAGGCGCGCCGCCGCGCGGTCAACACCAAATCCGGCGTCACCATGCGCAATGCTTCCGCGCTGCGGCGAGCGACATTACCTTCGTGTCGCGGTCTCGGAGCCCATCATCGACCCGCCGCCGACCGCCCAACGTCCATAGAGCGTGCCCCCCTCGCGTGTGTACGAGGCAACGCCAATGAAACTGTGATTGGCGTCGCTGTACGCCACGGAAAGCGTGTCGTTCACGACGATCCCCACGCCTGAGTAGCGCAGGCCCGCGATGCTCCAATGCACGTCGTAAACCTCGCCCCGCGGTGTAATGGTCAACGCACCTTTGTAGACGCCGACGCCGGGATTAGTTCCGTTGATGGAGTACGACCCGCCGAAGCCCCCCTTGGCCTCGAGGGACGCCGACACAAACAGGATGGAGACAGCAAGGAGAACGAGAGTGGTCCGTCGCATGGTCATTTCCTCCTCCGATCGAAGGAAATGGTAGCATCGGCTGAGTCTGCCTGAAGTTTTTCGTTACGCTTCCGCGGCCCGCCCGAATCGAGCCGCCGACCTGGCGCGTGCCTTGGCCGCCTCCGTCTCACGATCGTGCGGCTCCGCCGTCGTCACGAGAGAAGCGAACAACTTCTGCGCAACGGCTGCCGTCTCCTCGACCGCAAGATCAAACGCCGCTTGATTCGCCTTCGACGGCTTGGTGAATCCGCACAGCTTGCGCACGAACTGCAGCGACGCGTCGCGAATCTCCTCCTCGGTCGCCGGAGGCTCGAAGTTGAATAGAGTCTTGATGTTTCTGCACATGGGAGCTCCTGTTGGTCGTGCGGAAAGTATAACGGCCGGTTTTTCACGCGAAGACGCGAAGTGGGTAGTGTTCACGTCTTCGCGACTTCGCGTCTTCGCGTGACTCCCCGCGCCTCCTGAAACTGCTTTTCATCGATGAAGGGCCACACCTGCGCGTCGCCGCTACGTTTGAACCACCATCGATAGGGGGCCCAGAAGAGCCCGAATGTGAGCACGCTGGGAAGAAATCCGAGGATGCGAGCCCACTTCGGGAGGACCGGCCATTCGTACTCGCGCTCGCTCTCCAGAAAGAGCGTCCAGCGCGCGATCTCGCCGCGCGCTTCGCGAAGTTGTTTCTTGCGGCCCGCCGATCCCGGTTCGGGAAGATCGCGGCAAAGAAGCCATGCCTGCTCGGCAACTTCGCGAACGGCGAGATCGTTCGATCGCGTGAATGGCGCGCGAAATTGGTTGCGGTTTGCTTCCGACAAATCGCGGAGGAGGACGATCAATTCACCGCGAAGCGGACGGTCGATCACGAAGCGTCTTCCCCAAGCCGTTCGTGGAGATAGTCGCGCCATCCTTCGGGAATCGCCGGCACCAGCACGGCCCGGCGCAGCAGCTCCTTGTCCCTTCCGCCCGTCGCGTAGATGCTGACGAATTCGGCAACCGTGATCGCCGGCGCCTGTGATGGAGTCAGCGCGATGGGATCGCCCGCGCTCAGCTTCCCTTCACGCGAAACCGAAAGATAGAAGCCACTTCGACCGCTCTTGAGAAAGCGCTTCACCATGTCCATCCGGCCGAAACGAATTCCGAGCTTGAAGCACGGCATGCGCGGCTGCGTCACGACGAAGACCGCCGAGCCGATCGCGATCTCGTCGCCGATGCGCAACTGGCCTTCGGCCAGACCTTCGACGGTCAGATTCTCGCCAAACGAGCCCCACGGCAGATCGACGCCGGGCAGCTCATCACGCCAGAACGCATAGTGCTCCGATGGATAAACGTAGACCGCTTTTTCCGGACCGCCGTGCACCGTCAGATCCGACTGCTGGTCGCCCGCGAGATTCAGCGTCTCGACGCGCACCCGGCCGGCGACTGGTTTTTTGAAGATCGACGTGAGGACGGAATCGCCGTTCCACATGACCTCGCAAGGCAGTCCCACATTCACGGACACAACCTTCTTCCCGGTGCTCATCTGCGTCGAATCGTAGCGCAGTAGCGAGAGCAGTTGACGCTCGCCGAAAGGTTGAGCTAGCCTTCGATCCTTAATCCCGGATCAAAGGAGCGGCCATCCATGCGAAAGACCGGACGTTTTCTCGTCGCGATCGTTTTCTTCGCCTCGCTCACCACGTTGCAGGCGCAGCCATTTCAGCGAAAGACGGAGGCGACGCCGAGCCAGCCGATCTCCGGTCTGACACAATCGCTCTGGAACGCTTACGAGCGCGCCATTTACGATTCGTCGGTCTATCAGCGATGGAACCTCCGCCTTCTGCGTCCGCTCACGCCCGACGCGGCCGGACAAGTGCTCGTGGCAACAGCCACCTCACGGGAGGGCAACGTTGGCGAGACGATTGTGGTTCCGGCACAAGGGATCTGGGTCACTGGCGTGCCCGAAGTACAAACGATCTGCCGGAACTTTCACGGCGACGTGACGATGCAGGTGCGCCAGTTGCTGGGATTGCCGCCGGATGCGGACGCGCCGCGGGTGCTCACGTTCAAAGTCAACTTGAGCGATCTCTTCCGGCCGTCTCCGGACGACAGCGTTACGACGACGTATCCATGCCAATATCCCGCTGGCAATCCGCCACCGCTGGACTGCGGCAATGTTTTCCCTTCGACGACGACGCCTGCGCACTATCAGTGGATCGCTACACAGTCTTTCCTGCTGCACGCCGTCCCAAATGGTTACCCCTGGACACACCTCGGCTACACCTACAATTGGGCTCCGGGCGCTGACCGTTATGGCGCGTCGGAATACGTCATACGAGGCGGCACCAACGCGTTGATTGTGCAGGTTGCGACGACCGTTCAGTATTGTGCGCCGCCAACACAGTAGCGAACCGACTAGGTACTCAACGCGCTGTTGCGAATCGCTTTGGCGATCCGAAGGTAGCGGACCGCCTGGATAAAGTACAACACCGCGAACGTTAGCGCCGCGTAAAAACCAATGATCGCGACATTGCGGCCAAGAATGGCCCCCAGTAATACTACGATCGCAATCGCCCACCAATTCACAAGACCCAGGACCGCGACGGATGCTTCCTCCGGTCTCTTGCGGATCAGGCCGTGCATGAGAGGCGCGTAATGCATCAGCCCACCCAATGAACGCTCCCGGAATGCAATCGTATCGGGATCCAGCCGTCGGAACTGGAAGGGTGCGCCAGCGACGGTGGCCGACGCCTTTTCCAAGGTCTCGAGCGGGAACGACTCCAGTTTTGCCGCGCTCTCGGCCCGGCGAACAAAGATCGGGATTCCACGCGTGCAGTAAAAGACGTTCCACTTCATCGACAGAACGACTTCCGCGATGATGACCAGTGCGACGAGAGTGAGACCCACCGTCAGGATACTCATTCGTTCCCCTCGCAGAAGTATGCGGCAGGAGGGGCTCACCGGCAACCCCCTCCGCGGTCAGCTTTTGTTGAACCACAGAGGTCACAGAGGTCACAGAGATTAAGGCGTCTTCTCTGTGTCCTCTGTGTCTCTGTGGTTCTGTATCAAGGCGCCCCCAGTCGCGCGCGCAATGTCTGAACGAACAGCGTGTCGGCATTGCGCGAGAAGATCCCGACCGGTGAATATCCTCGGCGCCATGCCAGAGCGAACGTCATCGCGAGTGCGACACCAGTAATCACGAAGTTCTGCCAGCCATTGAGCGCCCACTGCCCGTCCCACGACAACGCAGGTGTAGCCGAGAACGGCAGAAAATACGTAATCGGCCACTGATAACCGTCCGGGCCGCGCGCGCCGAGGATGTCGCCAAGGATGTGCGTGTGGAAGCTCAGGAGCGCGAGAATGCTCGTTCGCCAGCGATGAGTCGCCAGCGCGAATGCCGCGATCGTCACCAAAGCCGCGAATCCGATGTTATGCGCGAGCACGTGGTGATACTCCGTCCACCACAAGAGCGGATGCGACGTATTGCGGGTCGGCATTTCGACAAGAAGACCGAGTCCGTCGATATCAGGGATTACCGCGGCGGCTGTGATGATGACCCGTTCGCGGTTCGTCAAATCTGATGAGACGTTGGCAACACACCAGCCGATCAAGAAGTGCTCGACGACGTTCATACGCGATCGTTTGACGTGGTATCGACGGGAAAGGTCAATACCTCAGCGGCGTAGTGCCGAGGAGCTCGGGATGGCCGTGCTTCCAGGCGAAGTAGTTCGTGCTGTCGAAGGTTTGATGGTTCGACGGCGACCGGCACTCGTGCTGAATTAACAGGCTGCTGTTGATCCGGAATGCGAACCAATCGGGGACCTTCGCGTCGGGCGCGCCATCGGGAAACCAGCAGGAGGCGAGCGGATCGGGCGCCATCCAGACATCGCCGCCGGCCAGATCGATCACCGCCCACTCGATACAGTTCGTGCCGCATCCCCACGACACGACGCGATAGTGCCCGTTGAAATTCGGGCCCTCTTTCGCCGCCTCGCGAAGTACCGTGCGGAAACGTCGCGCTTGCGGAGTGGAAAGCCGCGGCGATGCGGAAGCACGACGGAGGCGCGGCTCCGGCCGGAATTGCGCAAACGCAAACCGATGCGGGGTGGCATCGGGCGAGCCGGCTAACAACAAAAAAATGAGCCAGAGCATCGGTTTCACCGGCGGCGATTATCCTACGCCTGCGTTACCATGCCGCCGGTCATGAGCCTCATTCAGGTCGACGAAGCAGGTCTTCTTTACATTTCGCCCGTCATCGACGATTGGGCCTCCGTCGAAGCCCTGGGCATCGATGTCGTGATCGACATGGAGGGCGGTCTCGACGAATGCATCCCCACGGCGCCGGGCTCCTGTCTGTACGTCTACTTCCCGATCTTCGACGAAGAGCTTCCCGATCTCGCGCGCCTGGAGGCCGTAGCCATCATGGGCGCGCATCTCGTAAGCAGTGGCCATCGCGTGCTTTCTCACTGTGGGATGGGATTCAACCGCTCCGCGCTGATCGCTGCGCGGATCCTGCACAAACTTGGGATGGAAGGGCCAGCGATCGTCGAACAGCTTCGCGCGCGAAGGCCGGGCGCGCTGTTCAATGAGGTATTTGCGCAGCATGTGGCGTCATTACCATGATCGGACGTCTGATCATCGTCGCGTCGGTGTTCCTTCTTTCTCTAAGCGCGATTGCTTCGGAGAAGATGGTGAGCGCCGCCGAGGCGATCAAGGGAATCGAAGGCGTTTACAAGCACCGCTTCGCCAACTCCACAGTTCAGGACGAACATTTTACGAGCGAAGACATCCTCGAGATCGTTCCGTACGACGGCGACAAGATCTATTTTCGCGTACATCTCGAGTTTTACAACGGGCACACGTGCGACCTCGTTGGAATTGCGGTTTACGAGCATGGAAAGTTCGTGTTCCGTATTCAGAACGACTTAGCTGCGAATTCCTGTGAGCTCATCATCGGACAGTCAGGTAAGAACATTGTGTTCGATGATGTAGATGGCAACTGCCGAAGCTATTCGTGCGGTGCCCGCGGCGGTTACCACGGAGCCGGATTCCCGATGAGTGCGCGCCGTGAGATCAAGTACATGAAGCGCCTCAAGGCGTCGCGTGAGTACGCGAACGCAGTCGCTGATTTCGCGAAATCTGCGAATCATTAGAGAAACTATGGACTGGACTGCAAAAGAACGGCGCATTCTGAGTGGATTGCGCACGCCCGCTCACATTCAGCACTACCTCGATGAGCTCGACTATGACGATGAAGGCGGCGCTGACTCGCCGCGCGTCGTCATGCGCCAGGAAAAAGCGCAATGTTTCAGCGGTGTCCTGTTCGCCTGCGCCGCGTTGCGTGAGCTCGGCCATCCTCCCCGTCTGATGTACATCGACGCGGCCAGCGACGACGGTCACTGTCTGGCGATTTATGAAAACGGCGGATTGTGGGGTGCGATCGGGAAGTCGAACTTCACCACGCTCCGTTCGCGCGAGGCCATTTATCCCTATCTCGCCCTCGGTCTCAGCTATTTCGAAGGCTTCTTCAATGTCTACGGCAAGCGAACGATGCGCAACTTCACCGTCCCCGTCGAATTGGAGCGTTTCGAGCCACGCGGCTGGCGATTCAGCGAAAAGGAGCTTCTCTACATCGATCGCGCCATCGACTTCGCTCCAAAAGCGTGGGTCCTTCCTCGGCGCAGCATTTCCAGCGTCAGCAAAGTGAGCGAGCAGCTTCGCACCGCGGGCCTCCTCGGGTCGAAGGCCTCGGGCTTGTGGCGCCGCAACGGCTGAGCTACAAGCCGCCCTGTGACGCGCGGCACGTTCTCCTGTGTCAAATGCCGCTGCATGCTTACGCCGCGGGCGGCATTGTGAGCGTGAGGTGAAGACCATGACCAGCGTGCTGCAGCCGCCGAGGATCAAGCCGAAGTCGTTTACGTACAAGACCGCGGTCGCCGAGGTCGAAGGGCGATCGGCGTCGTTGAGGTCCGAGGGCAAGCCGTCGTTGCGTGTGGCCAGCCCGCCGGAATTCAAAGGCACCGCCGGCGTCTGGACCCCCGAGGACTTCTTTGTCGCCGCGATTGAAGTGTGTTTGATGCTCACCTTCGTTGGCGTCGCAGAAAAGAACGGCCTCACGTTCGCCAATTACGAAAGCAAAGCCGAAGGACTGCTCGAATGGGATCATCAATCGTATCGATTCACGCGTGTGGTCGTGCGGCCCGCGATCACATTGTTCGATGAGCACTCGATCGTCGCCGCGCATGAGACGCTCGAGCGTGCGCACGCCACGTGCCTCGTCGCGAAGTCGGTCTCGTGCGAGGTTGTGGTGGAGCCGGTCTTTTCCGTGAAGCGATGAGCGTTCAAGCCGCCGCGAGCGCGCGGCCCGCGATCGTCGAGGCTGACGGCAATGGAGCCGCGTACAGAGCGCTCTCCAAGGAAACCTGGATCGCCTTCGCCTCGCTCCTCGGTATCAGCATTTCCCTCATCCTGCGCTTCGTCGTTCACGCGCCGGCGCGGACCAGCGATTGGGTGCTCATCGCCGTTCTCCTCGCCGGACTGCCGCTTCTCTTCGATCTGCTGAAGAAACTTGCCGCCTTCGAAGTTGGCTCCGACGCGCTCGCAGGCATCTCCATCCTCACCGCCGCAATCCTCGGCGAATACCTCGCCGGCGCCATCATCGTTCTCATGCTCTCCGGCGGCACGGCGCTGGAGCTTTACGCGACGCGTCGCGCATCGACCGTTCTCTCGGCACTGGCGAAGCGCGTTCCGAGCAGCGCGCACCGGCTGGCCGAATCGGGAATCGTCGAAGTCAGCATGGCGGATGTGCAGATCGATGATCGCCTCGTCGTGCTGCCGCACGAGATCTGTCCCGCCGACGGGGTCGTCTTCGAAGGCCACGGCGCGATGGATGAGTCGTATCTCACCGGCGAGCCTTTCCAGATCGCGAAGGCGCCGGGATCGGAGGTTCTCTCCGGCGCAATCAACGGCGCGGACGCGATGACGATTCGCGTGACCACGCTGCCGGTTGATTCGCGTTACGCGAAGATCGTGCAGGTGATGGAGCAGGCTGAGGCGCAACGGCCGCGGTTGCGAAGGATCGCGGACCGGCTGGGCGGCTGGTACACGCTCTTCGCGCTCATGATTGCGTTCGCCGGATGGATCATCGGCCACGATCCGCGCCGCTTTCTGGCCGTGCTCGTGATCGCCACGCCGTGCCCGCTGCTCCTGGCGATTCCCGTCGCGATCATCGGCGCGATCTCGCTGGCGGCATCGCGCGGAATCATCATCAAGAATCCCTCGATGCTCGAACGCATCGATCGCTGCCGGACGATCATCTTCGACAAGACCGGAACGCTCACGTACGGCAAGCCGTCGCTGACGGATGTGATCTGCGCGGCAGGCGTGACGCGCGACCAGGTGCTGCGGATGGCCACGAGCCTCGAGCAATACTCGCGGCATCCACTCGCGATCAGCATTCTCGAAGCTGCGCGTGCCGAGGGCATTGCCGCGGTTCACGTTTCCGAGATCAGCGAACGGCCGGGCGAAGGACTGCGAGGCCGCGTCGACGGCGACGTCGTCGAGATCAGCGGCCGCGCGAAGATCACATCGAGCCGCGTCATCGCGCAATTGCCGCCGCCCGCGTCCGGGATGGAATGCGTCGTTCTTCGCAACGGCGAATACGCCGCCACGCTGCGCTTTCAGGATGTTCCCCGCGAAGAGAGCCGTTCGTTCGTCGATCACCTCATGCCGCATCATCAGGTCACGCGCGTGATGCTCGTTTCCGGCGACCGCGATGCCGAGGTAAAGCATCTGGCGACTCTGGTCGGCATCGAGAATGTTCACTCCGGAACGAGCCCCGAGGAGAAACTGGCCATCGTTCGCGACGAGGTCACCAAAGGTCCAACCCTCTTCCTCGGCGACGGCATCAACGACGCGCCGGCGATGGAGGCTGCAACCGTCAGCGTCGCCTTCGGCCACAACAGCGACATCACCGCCGAAGCCGCGGATGCCGTCGTGCTCGAGCCGTCGCTGGCCGCGGTCGACGAGCTCATTCACATCGGCCGCCGCATGCGCCGCATCGCTCTTCAAAGCGCCGCCGGCGGCATGGCTCTCAGCATGATCGGCATGCTCGCCGCCGCCGCCGGCTGGCTCGCGCCGGTGCCGGGCGCAATCGCGCAGGAAGTGATCGATGTACTGGCGGTGCTGAACGCGCTGCGAGTGGCGGCGCCGCGGATGCGATTGAACGACTTCGGACACGATTAAAGTCTAGATTCTCTCCGTGTCCCCCGCGCCTCCGCGTGACGAGGTTTCAAAGGCGGTTCACGCGGAGACGCGGAGATGCGGAGGGGAGAAAGCCATTGACGATTCGATGTAACCCTTCTTTGAGCGTTGCAGCGCCGAAGTTGATGAGGAGCCCAACGCGCCGATCAGCTAGCCGCAGATACGTTAGAAGTTGTTTGCTGTGAACTGGAGCAAGTGTCTCAACGGATTTGATCTCCACGATCACTGCTCCGTCGACCAGCAGATCCAGACGAAATCCATTGTCGAAAACGATTCCGTCGTATTCAAAACGAATCGGCTTTTGCCGCTCTACTTGAAACCCACTTCTCACGAGAAGACCAGTCAGCGCAAGTTCATACACCGACTCCAACAACCCTGGACCCAACTCCCGATGGATCTTGATCGCTGAGTCAATGATCGCGCCCGTTACGTCGTCCAGTTCGTGCATTGGCAACTCCCGAGGTTTCTCTCCGCGTCCCCCGCGTCTCCGCGTGACAACGATCCCTCGGCCCATCGCGCAGAACAAGAAAATCTACCCGGCGAAGAGAAAGGCTCCGAAAACTCGCCAAAAAGGAGATCGCTCCACACGGCGTAGTCAACCTATCCGCGCGTCTTCCGCGATGCGATCCGTTCGCCCGGCTGCAAGTTTTCGCGTTCGTAATAATAAACCCTGCCGATGCGCACCGCGATCTCGGAGGCTCGGATCTCGTGCTCTTTGCGACCGTCCTCCGACCAGGACTCTGCTGTCACCCAAATAGTCGCCTGTTCGTCGCTGTTGCCCAGCCGGAATTCTGCATGGGAAAAATGCGCAGGGAGATCACAGAAGGTGACGTGACCGAATTCGATCTCCAGATAGTGATAGTAGACAAAATCGTTGCTGCCAAGGATCAATAGTGTGCCGTCGCCGGCAGCGGAGATCTCATAATCCCAGAGCGCGAGCTCGTTGATTCTGCGCAGCTCGCGCTCAAATGTCTCTCGGTCAAACGATTTCACGTAAGCGATTCTGCCACGAACACAGCAAATGAAAACGGACGGCATGGCGCCGTCCGTTTTTGTCACGCAGTGTCCTCGTTACCGGGACCAGTGTCCGTCGACGAAGTAATAGCCACGGCGCGTATGGACCCAGCGGCCCGGGACCCAGACCGCGCTACGGTACGGAGGACGCGCCCATGAGCCGGCGCTCCAGACGTAGCGGTTGCCGTCCCAGCGGTGATAGCCAGGCTGCCAGACGTAACCTTCACGCACCACTACAGGCCGGTGCTCGACCACGATCGGGGGCGGTCCAATTCGCAGATAAATGCGTGTCCTCGCTTCCGAGACGGGCACAATCAGCATGCCGGTCAGAACGGCCAGTGACAGGAATCGGGAAAGGATTTTCATAGTGATTAGCCTCCGCTGCTTTATTTGCGAAGCGGATGCCTGACTGACAGCATTTAACGGTTGGGTTCGTCTTCTTATCGCCGCTGCCCAGTCCGCCGCAATGCGCGAGGCGCGACCCATTCGTCGTCGGCAACCTCATAACCGAAGTAGTGAACGCGAAACTGGCGATTCTTTGCGTCGATGATCCGCGCTTTGTACCAATCGCCGTCGGATTTGACTTCGACCCTTCGGCCGATGGCGGCATCGCTGCTGGCGCGGGCCGTCGCGATCAGCGTGTTGGCGTTGAAGCCGCCCGTGAAAATCGATGCGGACGTCTGATCCTCGGCGAAGCGCATGTCGTCGTGAACGCCGCGGGCGATCTCGCCGAGGGTGACGCGGCGGTCGCCGTTGAGGTCGGCGAACGAGCGCCCCTGCAAACCGGCCAGCAGCATCTCCGTGAAGGTCCAGTTCCCTTTCGAACTGTCTTTGCTCGTCGACGATGCGAAGCACGCGAAGGACTGACGGCCGTGGAGGCGCTTCACACGATCGACGAGCGCGCCGGAGTAGCAGCAGTCCGCGGCCAGGATGACGCTGTCTCCGCGAAACTTCGCGGCGATCGTCCGAATGATCGCATCGACATTCCATCCAGCGCGGTCATCGCTCGCGTCATACGTCGCGAAGAACGTCTTCTTCCCATCGTCGGATTGATACCCGTGTCCGGTGAAATAGAAGAAGAGGAGATCGCCGGGCGCGGTCTGCGCGAGCATCCTGTCGAGCGCCGCCTGCGCACGCGAAGTGGTGGCCTGTTTGTCCGCCAGATAGACGATGTGGTTCGCGGCGATTCCCCTCTGCCGAAAAAACCGCACGAGCTGCGCGTCGCGCCGGTTCTTCTTTGGGAATGACGCAAAGGCTGCGGAGTCCTTCCACTCCAGCGTCCCGACGACAAAGACCCATGTTCGTTGCGGCCGCCAGCGGATATCCGCAAGGGCGCTAGTCGTTGCGAGAATCGCAATCAGAAGAAAGAGAGCGCGGATGCGATTGGACATGGCCCGCATTGTGGGGCATCCGCGCGGTTTCGCTCAGCGCTCCATCAACTCGTCCCGCCGCAGCGCCTCACCGCGCGAGTACTTCACCGGAATGACTTCTTTGCCGTGATGATCGATGTAGCCCCAAAGGCCGCCGGTCACGGTGTGGTGATTTTCGGGATCGTCCGCAACGATTTTTTCCTTGCATCCGGAGCAGACCAGAGCCCGGCCGTTCTCGAAGGCCCACGCAAAATCGTACGCGGGCAACAACACCATTCGAAATGAGCGATCGAAGAACGCCACCTTGCCGTGACTTCGTCCGCGCACCAGACCCTCGCTGAATTCGTCAGCGCCGTTGTCGATTGATAGCACTTCGAGAACATGTCCGTTGCGCCGGACATAGAACCAGCCGCGTCCCTTGACGTTGAGCGTCGCCAATCCATCAGCATTGAAATAGAGTGCTTTGAGATGCCGCGTTCGGATTCGAACGGAGCCATCGCCGCTGACAATCGCGCAATTCTGATGGATGCTCATCTCCGGCTTACGGTTCGCCGCCGTTGGACGGGCCGCGTAATAACAATCGAGCGGTTGCGCGGCGAACGCACCGGCCGCGAAGACAAGGGTAATCGAGAGAGCCATCAGCATCGGCATGCGCGTCATCGTACGACGCAAGTGGCAACTCCGGGTGTTAATCTCAAAGCTGTGCGAACCGTCCAACGCGCTCTGGCGATTGTACTGCTGTGCAGCAGTCCAGTAGTCGCGGATGACTCCCCCGCGAACCTGCGCAATGCGTATCAAGCAATCCACAGCGAGCTTGAAACGCACGATGCCGATTGGAGCGTCGCTGAAAAGGATCCCGCGTTTCCCGCGAGGCTGAATCGCGCGTGGACGCTCGTGACGCAATCGATCGCTCGCTATCTCGACACTCATTCCTCCGCCTCGCCACGCGACGTTGAGCGCGCCCTCGCCGCACTGAATCATGCTGCGTCGAGCACCTATCGTCTTCACGGAAATGCTGTGCAGCTCGTCGCGGGAGAACGCTCAGCCTGGGTCGTCGCCGCGTCATTCGAACGCGCAGGAACATTCTTCGTTCTCGCGCGAGACGCCGGCGGATCGTTCACGCCGCGCTGGAACATCAAAGACCTCGCTGCGCAACACGAGGCCATGCACGATGAGACGGGCTACTGGGCTTCCAATGCTTTCTCATGGGGAGACGGTCCACTCCTAGGCCGCGTACATCCGATCGTCTCCAGCCGTACAGGCCATCCGCGCTTTTCCGTCGACGCTCACGCAGCAGCCATCGCCGGCGGCACGTTCAACAATCAAATCAGCGTCTGGGAGTGGGACGGCCATAACGCTGCTCCGCTCTTCATCAAGTCTTACGCCGCCTCATTCGACACGCCGCCGAATCAATTCACCGCCAAGCGAATCACCGTCCATGCCAAGGGCGATTACAAGTCCTTCTCCACCTGCGGCGCATGTCCCGATCCCGAGGTTTCGTGGCAGATCCGGATGACTCCGGACGGTGTGACTGCCACTTCACCCGCATGGACGAACAAGGAGCTCGCTGCCTGCGACGAATTGTTCGACGCGGTCATCAATCGCAAACCGGCGAACGCTCTCGCCGCGCCACAAGTCGTCACCCAACTTCGCGACCTGATCGCCCCGCTCCTCACCGCCGACCCCGATCACACCCACCTCCTCGGCATGCTCATGCAACACCGAACCATCACCCGCAACGGCCACCGAATTCTGGCGATGACCGCCGGCAACCTCCCCTGCGGCCCGATCCGATTCACGATCGCAAATCGGAACGGAGCAATCTATTTTGCGAAAGTTCATGTGCCGCGCTGCGAGTGAAACGCAGGGACAGGATCAAACGGCAAGCACCGGCTACCACCGCGTTCGTGTGAGCCAACCGACCGCGTAAGCCGTCTCACGCGCCGTGACCCAACGAGTATTCATTTCCCTTTGATCGTCAGAATGATGTGAAGCAATACGGCTACTCCCGAAATAGCCGCGCCGATGAGGCAGGCCCTCTGGCCCAGACGAAGCACGCCCGCGAACATCACGGGCAGACCCGCAACGCCAAGAAGGAGTACGACTCTCGAGTAGCGAGAACGAGGAGAGTCGCGTTCAGCGCAATTGCGGCAAAGCCCGTCATCGGACGAGATCTCTCGATAACACGAACTGCAATAGGCTGAAGAGCGTGCCATGCGTCCTCGGACGGACCAGATCATGGGAAGTTTCGCGGATCGTGATCAGGATCGAACAGCGAGATTGAGATCTCGGTTCCGGCGGCAACATACGAGAAGCGCCTCAGCATCGCTTTACCTGCCGACGCGACTAAAAAGACCTACCTCGGGCGGATGCATTTGCGGGAATTCGCGACGTCCGAAAATCACCCGCGCAGCCCATCTCGAAGAGGCTCTCGAAGGTTGGGTTGATGACAGCGATTGTCATGCTTAGCAAAGAATCGAAGGTCTAACTCCATTTGGAAAGTTCTCCCAATCCCGCTACTCTCCGCGCCGCGCGACTTGCGCTGGGAGAGTTCATGGGCATCCTCGTCGTTGGCAGTGTTGCGTTTGATGCGATTCAGACACCGTTCGGGAAGGTGGACCGATGCCTCGGCGGATCGGCGACTTACTTCTCAGTCGCGGCTTCTTTCTTTTCTGAGGTCGATCTCGTGGCCGTCGTCGGCGACGATTTCAGCGACGACGATCTTTCGATCTTCCGCGGACGCCGCGTCAATCTTGACGGCCTGCAGCGCGTTGCCGGTGCGAAGACTTTTTTCTGGAGCGGCGAGTATGG
>DATAMS010000716.1:0-3852 GCA_036260495.1 Thermoanaerobaculia bacterium | reverse complement strand
CCGGCGTCCGGCTACTTCCCGGCATCGTCGCCAGATCGGCGAGTAGCGAGGCGTACGCCGGATCGAACTGCGCGCACTGCGTGTAGAGCGAATTCACGCCATTCGCGGGCTTCGTGTAGATGCCGCTGTGGTGATCCCATCCGCCGAGGGTGGCCTGAACGAAGCGGGTTCCCTTGCCTGCCGCGACGATGTTGCGCGCCACGATCAGCGAATCGCCGAAGGTCGTCGCGCCGTACTTGGTGTGCTCGGCCGTCGAGAAACTGAAGACGGCGTTGATGTTGGGAGCGTCCATCAATGCCTTCGACTGCGTGTAGAAGTCGTTCATGTCGAGCGTCGCTTTGCCGAGCGCGCCCGTGCTGCGGCTGGAATCGAGCTGCTGCAGGAACGACCAGCGGTCCGAAAAGCGGGCGGTTCCGTCGGGATGGGCGATGGTCGGCAAGCCGGTCGCGGCCGGAACGACCTGGAACGGCGCATACGACGCGGACAAATATCCGGAGGCCGGGATGCCCGTCGAGTTGAGGGCGATGAAGCCGGGCAGAACATCAGTAGGCTTGCGATTGATTTGCGACTCGAGTGCGACGACGGCGCCGATGTGCGGCGCGATGGAGCCGGTGGCGCCGCCCGGGTTGCGGGCGATCTGCACCCACGCCTGTCCCAGCGTGTGAACCGCTGCCCACGACAGACCGGAACGAACGAACGTCATCTTGCCGAGTTGCTCCGCGGTCATCGGCATCAGGCCTTGCGGGAAGCGCACGGTGTTGTTGTCGTACGACGTCGGATTGAAATCGGTGGGCGTCCAGGCGCCTTCCTTCAGATCCCACGTGTCGATGTTGCTCGGCGCGCCGGGCAGGAAAATGAAGATGGCGTTCTTCGCGGTGTTGCGCAGATAGACGCCCGATGCGGTCGTCGCGCCCTGCAACAGGCGCGGGCTGAGAACGTCGGCAAAGTACGAGGCCACGAGGCCGGTGCCGGCGATCTGCATGAAGCGGCGGCGGGAGAAGCCCTCACTCTGGCCGAGCGGAAAACCGCTGGCCTTCGTGCAGTCGGGGCACTCGATCGTGCTCTTCGGAAGTCTCGGTCTTGCCATGGTCATCAGTCCTTAATCAAACAGAAACTCGAGCGAATTGAGCAGCACCCACTGCAGATCTTCGGTCTTCGTCGCCAGCGTTCCGCTCTTCAGATAGGCGACGGCCTGCGCTTTCTCGGCCGCGGTCGGGTAACGCGAAAGCGTCGCCAGATAGAGCTGATCGGTGATCACGTTCGGATCGCTCGATGCCGCCAGCGTCTTGGCTACCGTTGAAGCAGCATTCGATTTCTTCGTGCGGCTCACGACGACGTTGTTGTCGTTCATGAGCGACAGCGCCTGCGCGATCGAGGAGTCGTTGGAGCGCGCTTCATCGTCGCGGTTGCCGCGTCCGAACTCGTCGAGGAAACGGCCGTTGACGTTGTTGCGGACTTCGAGCGTGTCGGGAAGCTTCATCGCCGAGGTGGTCGTGCCGGCGCCGCTGATCGTGTAGGTGATCGGGACGCTGGTCGCTTTCGTGATCGCGTCGAGCAACGATTCGGCCATGAGCCGCCGCGGAATGTGGCGCGCGTAGTACGGCGTCCACGACTCGTTCCAGGTACTGGCGGTGTACTGCGTCGAAAGCTGATACGCGTTCGACATCGCCATCGTGCGCAGAATCGCGCGAAGGTCGTAGTGATTGGCGGTGAAGTCGGTGCCGAGGCGCGTGAGGAGCGCGGGATGATTCGGCTGGACGGTCTGACCGGCTGGGAGATTGTTCGGGTCGTAGCGCGTCGGATCCATGTTGTCGGCCGGCTCGACGATGCCGAGGCCGAACATCTCTTTCCAGAGGTAGTTGACCGCGGCGAGCGCGAACTGCGGATTCGCGGTGAGCATGCGTCCGTACGCATCGCGCCACGGCTCGCCTGCGCGCGGCGTTTCGCCAGTCATGAGGAACGAGGGCGAAACGGTGGTCTGCGTTCCGATCGGAGCGCGCGTCGTTTTGTTGCCCGAGGTCGTATTCAGTTGATAGGTGCCAGTAGGCGATTCGGTGATGACGTAGCTGGAGTTGTTGATCGTTCGATCGGACTTTGCGGAGCGGCCGCGCGAGAAGAACGACGCGCTGCCCCAGAAGTCGTAGCGGGCGTGGCCCTTCAGATAGACGTTGACCTGATCGAGATGGCCGAGGCCGTTGTGGCAAGAGAGACACTGCATCGGCATGCCGAGGAACATCCGGCCCGATTCCGCGGCCAGGTTGTCGTAGGTGTCCTGAATCGGACCGTTTGGTTGAATCTGTCGCACCCAATAGTTCGGCGGTCCGGCTGCGAAGCTGTCGCCTGTCGCGCCGAGGAGCTCGCGCACCATCTGGTCGTAAGGCTTGCTCGCTTTGATCGAATCGTGGATGTAGTTGTAGTAGGCGTTGCGTCCTTGCGGGAACTCGCGGCTGTTCGCGGAGACCTGGACGTTTTGGACGAGATCGCCGAACCACATCGTCCAGCGGTCGTTGAATGCGTCGGAAGCTAGCAGCGCATCGATCGTCTTCGCGCGCTTGTCCGCGGACTTATCGGCGATGAAGGCCTGAACGGTGGCCGGATCGGGAATCTGTCCGGTGAGGTCGACGGTGACGCGACGGAGGAACTCTTCGTCGGTCGATACCGGCGCGGGCCTGATGCCGTCGGTCTTCATCTTGCCGAAGATCTCGTCGTCGATGTAGTTGATGGAGACCGGGTACGAGGCGCTGCCGGCAGGAGGATCGACCGAACGCCTTCTCCCACTCGGCGCCACGGCCTCGGCAACCACCGAGAGCTGATGGTTCAGGCTGGCCTGCTGCTCGCGCGGCGAGCGGAGGTCAAACGGACCGAACGGGCACGTTTCCTTTTCAGCAGCGCCGAGCAGGAGTGCCGGCGCGACAACCGCGAGAGCTATCCATTGTTTCATGTCGCTTTGGACTCCTGTCACAGAGGAATGTTTACATGCTACGCCCGGATCGGAGGGAGGGCGTAGTCAATGCCAGGAGGGTGCCGAGTTACTTCGCGTCTTCGCGTCTTCGCGTGAGCACTTTTTCTACGCTTCCTTCGCGAAGAGATCGACGACGATCTGCGGCTTGCGGTGACCAAGCTGTTCGCCGGTGACGCGCGACTCGTAGTGCATCCCGAGCCGTCCAACGACCCGCTTCGAGGGCTCGTTGCCGGGGTCGATGATGGCAACGACGCGCGTATGGCCGAGCGTCTCGAGCACATGACGCATGGCCGCGCCGCCAGCCTCGGTGGCGTAGCCGCGGCCCCAGACCTCGCGCGCCAGCCACCAGCCGATCTCGAGATTGCCGGTGGTGCCGAGGGGTTGGATCCCGGCGATACCGACAAGCCGGCCGGTGGACTTTTCGATCAGGGCACCCATGCAGACGTCGTGCTCCGCCAACTGGCGCGCCTGACGCGCGAACCATTCATCCACCTCATCCTCGGCATACGGCTGTCCGCCATGCACGTAGCGCATGACCTCGGGGTCCTCCGTAAGCGCGATGAATGCCGGCCGGTCGGCCGGCGTCCACGGCCGGATGAAGAGACGATCCGTCTCGAGTCCAAACATGTCTGCCCGATCGAACTGCTACTTCTTGTCTTTCTTCGGCTTCTTGGTTTCTTTCTTACGAGCGTTGTTTCCTTTGGCCATGATGTCCTCCTGTTTTTGTTGCCGGTCAAGGTTAGCGGATTTTCGTTTTTTGGGAAGTGGGGGGCGGGGTGTGAATTGTGGGAGAAGGGAGTGCCAAGCCTCTCCGAGTAGCCGCTGGACCTACCTAGGTGACCGCTGGACCACCTCAGTAGCCGCTGGACCTACCTGGGTAGCTGCTGGAG
>DATAMS010000707.1:0-6073 GCA_036260495.1 Thermoanaerobaculia bacterium | reverse complement strand
AAGGCCGACGTCTACCTGAATACCTGCGGCCGGATCACGCTCAATCTCACATCGTCCGCGAATCCTGCCGCGCAAGGGACATCAATCACGGTCACGGGAACGGTGGTTTCTCCTCCTGCGGCTGCGGCCACCGGAACGCTCACGCTCAAGCGAGGCGCGACCGTCTTGAACAGCGGCAATCTCAATGGAGGAAATTCGATCGCCGCGACGATGGACGATCTCACGCCGGCAACATACACCTTCACTGCCGAATACAGCGGCGATTCGCGCTTCATCTCGGCAATCACGACGATCCAGCAGATCATCACGGTCCCTCCGTTCGGACCGCCGCCGCATGTCAACGCCATCAGCTTCGGCGGGCCGGTCCAGGTTTCCTGGTATGCGACCGCGAATACAGATCACTATGAGATCGAGCGCAACAACGGCGCGGGATGGATTGCAGCAGGAACATCTGTCAGCGCCGCATTTACCGACCTGGCCGCACCTGCATCATCAGCGCTCCTCTACCGCGTCCGCGCCAAAGCCGCGGATGGCACCCCATCCGCGTACAGCGCGTCCGATCTTGCGCTGACGTACACATTCACCGACAGCACGATCCAACCGGGCGTGACGCCGGTGAAACGTGTTCATGTCACCGAGCTGCGTAGTGCTGCCAACGCCGTCCGCGCTCTGGCCGGGCTCGGATCAATGAACTGGGCGGAGCCAACTCCGGACGTCGTTCGAGCCGCTCACATTTCCGAGCTTCGCACTGCCATCGATCAGGCCCGCGCCGCGCTCCTCCTTCCGGCACTGACCCACGCCGATCCAACGCTGACCGCTGGCACGAGCGCCATCCGGGCCGTGCACTTCGAAGAGCTGCGCGCATCGATGCGCTGATAGTCTTTCGTGCGTGGCCGGACCTGCACTGATCCTCATCGACGTCCAGTACGCGATCGACGACCCGAGCTGGGGCAACGACCGGAACAATCCGGACGCCGAGGAGAAGATGGCGGCGCTCTTGGCGCATTGGCGTGAACGGCTCTGGCCGGTTTTCCACATTCGTCACGCATCGACGGATCCGAAATCGACGTATCGCCGCAGCCAGCCACTCTTCGAATTCAAGAAAGAAGTGATGCCGGCCGGCGGCGAGACGGTCATCGAGAAATCGACCAACAGCGCGTTTATTGGCACGAATCTCGAGGGATCGCTTCGCTCGATGAACGTCAAGCAGGTGGTAATCGCCGGCGTGATCACAAACAACTCCGTCGAAGCCACCGCCCGCATGTCCGGCAACCTCGGATTCCAAACGTTCGTTGCATCAGACGCCACCGCCACGTTCGGCCGCAATGATTTTGCCGGGCGATGGCGAACGGCGGATGAAGTGCATGCGATGTCGCTTGCGAACCTGGACGGGGAGTACGCGACCGTGTTGGCGACGCGAGAAATCCTTGATCAGTTTTAGCGAAGGAGTGCGGACGTCTCGTCCGCGGACATCGGGGCGTCCCCGCCCCGATGTTGGTACGTCAGCGGCCAATCACATACAGATCCGACAACAATCGCGTGTAGCTGTACACGGTCGTCGCGCCGTCGGGTGTGACGAGGATTGGGCCGACGTTGATGAGGCCTGATGGATCGGCGGGCATTGCCTCGCGCCAGAGAGTGCGCGTGCCCGAGACCAGATCGATCTTGTAGAGCATTGCGGGGATTTTGCCGAATGTGGCGACAAACAGCGAGCGGCCGTCCGCGCTGAAGTGTGTGGGGACGTCGCCGGTCTTGAGCGCGGGGACAGGCATTGCAGCGCCGCCCGCGATTGGGTAGAGATAGAACTTGCGGTCGCTCGTGCGGCCCAGCACATAACGTCCGTCGGGCGTGACCTGCGTGCCGCTTACGTTTTCGGGCGTGATGGCGCGCGGCGCACTTCCATCGAGCGCTTGAATCCAGAGCCTGGGCGCCTGGCCCTCTTCGTTGCCCTGAAAGAAAATTCGTTTGCCGTCGGGCATCCAGCGCGCATTGCGATGATTGATGCGGTCTCTCGTGATCTGTCGCGGCTGGCCGGCGCCTGTCGGCAGCATCACGATTTGCGCGGGATTGCGGTTGCGCGGAATCGACAACACCCACTCTCCATCCGGCGACAACGCCTCGGAAGTGCCGTCGCCGAGGCGGATGGCGGGGGAGCCGTCGATGCCGCGGATGTAGACGCCGAAGATCGCGCCGCCTGCTTCGCCCGATTCGGAGAAGACGACCGTCTTGCCATCGGCCGAAAGATCGCGCACGACCGAGTAATCGAACCAGGAGAGATCGACCGGCTTGTCATTGCCACGAATGGCCACGATTCCGGCGCGAACGATCTCGCGCGTAACGAGCATGCTGCCGTCCGGCGCGACGTCGTGCAACCAGAGCGGCCCGGCGCTCGCGGCGATCAGCCGTTCTTTGCCGCGTAACGAAACCGCCCGCACGGCGCGCGACGTGGTGCCGTCTTCCGACGAGAAGACAATCTCGTTTCCTGCCGCGATCCAGGCCAGACCTTCGATGCTTTGCGATTCTTTGGTCAGCGCGCGATGCGCTTTGCCGGCGAGCGTGACCAGAACGACGGAGCCGCGGTCATCGTTGAAGAATGGATGATCGAGCAGCGCGATCGAATCGCCGGCTGGATTGAATCGTGGATTGCTGATCCATCCGACGGTGTCGTAGAGGACGGTGCCGATCGGGAACTCCAGCCGGCAACGGCCGCCGACGGTGCGGACGACGGCGAGACGTCCGTCCGGCGACCAATCGGCGTATTCGACGTCGTCGAGAATCTCGCGCGGCGCGCCGCCGGCGATCGGCACCTGCGCCAGCGTGCCGCTCTCACGCACGTAGCCGATGGGATGACGGTGAAGCGAAATGGCCAGTTGTCCGCCGCGCGAGACGGAAAGGATGTCGGTGTCCGCACCCATGTCGAGATCGCGCGATTCCGGCGAGTCAGCGCGCACAGAAAAAATCGACATCGGTTTTCCGCTCCAGCGTGCGCCGTAGAAAACGGTCTGGCCGTCGGGCGAGAAGCGGGCGTTGAAGATCGTGCCGCTGCGGAAGGTGAGGCGGCGATATGACGGCGGCGGTTGTGTGCCGCGGCGTTGTCCGACGAGATAGGCAATCGCGGCAGCGGCAAGAATCGCGGCAGCAATCGCCAGAGGCTTCACCAGTTTGCGCGGACGGATGTGCCACATCGGGAGGAATGAGACGGCCTGGCTGGTCAAGCCGGAAAGGGAGCCGAGGTCGAAGGCGAGGTCGCGTGCGGACTGGAAACGCTCGTCGGGATTCTTCTCCAGGCAGTGCCTGACCACGCGATCGATCGCGCCGGGAACGCGGATGCTCAGCTCGAAAAAATCGGGGGGGTCGTCTTTGAGAATCGAGTTGAGCGTCTCGATCGGTGACTCGGCGCGGAACGGCTGCACGCCTGACAGCATCTCGTAGAGGATGACGCCGAACGCGAAGATGTCGGAGCGGTTGTCGCCACTGCCGCCGCGCACCTGCTCGGGCGCCATGTAGCCGATCGTTCCCATCAATCGCCCGGGCTCGGTCGGCGTCGTCGGCAGCGTCAGCTCGTGCTCATCGCCGGGCGTGGCGTTCGGCACGCGAGGCCCCGCGAGCTTGGCCAGACCGAAATCGAGGATCTTGACGTGGCCATCGCGCGTGATGAAGAGATTCTCTGGCTTAAGATCGCGATGGACGATGTTGCGCTCGTGCGCGGCGGCCAGGCCGCGAGCGATCTGCGCTGCGTAGTCGAGCGCTTTGCGAGGCGGAATCGGACTATGACGGATGCGCGCGCGGAGCGATTCGCCTTCCAGCAGCTCGGAGACGATGTAGTTTTGTCCGCCTTCGCTGCCGATGTCGTAGATGGCCAGGATGTTGGGATGGTTGAGCATCCCGGCCGCCCGCGCTTCCTGCTCGAAGCGGCGCAAGGATTCGGTGTCGCCGGAGAGATTGCGCGTGAGGACCTTGACCGCGACGTCGCGGCCGAGGCGGGTATCTTGTGCTCGGTACACCTCGCCCATCCCGCCCGCGCCGATGGCCGTGAGGATCTTGTACGGACCGAGCATCGTGCCCGCAGCAAGCATGGCCATGAATCATGTCACGGGATTTGGGTATCGCGGCTCAGTAGATTCGCTGAGTGGATTAGATAAGTACGTTAGCCGGCTTATGGTCTGAAGCAGTGGATTAGTAGATTAGTGGATTAGTAGACTGGCCATCGTACGCGTTTCGTGCATCGATGGCTGACCGCTTCCTAATCCACTAGTCCACTAATCTACTGATCTACTAATCTACTCACCGATGAAACCTGCACAGACCATCCAACTCACACCCGGCAAACGCGTTCTCTTTCTCACCAAAGATCCGGAGCTGATCCGGAAGCAGCTTCGCGGCGAGCTCGATCTGCAGATGAAGGATCTGCGCGTCGAGGATCTGCTCGATGACATCAACACCGACGCGATGACGCCGGCATGGGTCTGCTTCAGCCACAAGCCGGAAGACATCGCCGAGGATGCGTACGCGGGGCTGATCGTGGATGGGAAGCGTTTGTTCGAGCACGACGCCTTGATCAACGGCAACTTCGAAGTGATCGTGAGTGGCTTCCGAAAAGGCGTCGGCAGCTCGCGCGAGACCGCGACGCAATGCGAAGTGTGGAGCGGCATCCGCATCGCCGTGGCCGCGTCGTTCGCACCGATCCACGCCGGCAACAACATCAATCAGGGATTGCTGATGGCGGACCACGCCATGCTCCTGCGGTTGCAGGCGGGCGAGGGGATTCCGATCGATGAGTTCTGCAAAGGCCGCGACGCGATCACGCAACTCATCATCCGCGAAGGCGGCCTTTTCCCGTTTTCGAAAGCGGTCGCGCGCGGCGAGATTCAGGTGCCGGTTCCGGACACGCCGAAACGTCCGATGACGATGGGGGAGAAGATTCTCTCTCGACATGTTCTGCTGGGGAGTGGGGAGTCGGGGGTGGGGAGTGGGAGCAAACCCGATTCACTCGCTGCCAGCTCCCACCCCCCACTCCCTACTCCCCACACCCCGTATGTCAAACCTGGCGACGCCGTCGTCGTCGAAGTCGATGGCGGTTACACGCACGAGTTCACGACGGCGCAGGTTCACTACTTTCTCGAGCAGGAGTACGGGCCTGACTACACGATCAAGAATCCGCAGAAGTTTGCGGTGTTCGAGGATCACCTCATCTACGCCGACGATGTCGCGCGCATGCGGCCGTTCATGGGGAAGATTCAGACGTTGCGCGATCTGCAGCGTGAGTTTCAGCAGCACACCGGCTGCCGCGATTTTTCGGCGGTGGATAATATTTCGCCCGGCATCTGCCACGAAGTTGCGCGTGAATACATCATCGATCCGGGCGATTTCATTCAGGCCACCGACAGCCATACGTGCATGGGCGGCGTGAACAACGCGCTGGCGTGGGGTGTCGGCGCCACTGAATACGCGAACCTGGTGCATTCGGGATTCACGCAGGTGGAAGTTTCGGAGTCGATCCGTTTCGAGCTCGTTGGGAACCTGCGCGAGAACGTCACGGCGAAAGACGTGATGCTCTACATCCTGCTCAACTACGCGAAGCCGCAGATGACGCTCGATCGGATCATGGAGTTCACCGGACCCGGCTTGCGCTCGCTGTCGATGGATGAGCGAGCCACGCTGGCGAACATGGCCACGGAATGCGCGGCCCGAACGGCGATCATCGAAGCGGACGAAAAGACGTTCGCCTGGATTGCCGCCATGCGGCCCGATGCGGACATCGAAGTCCTGCGCGCGCGCGGGGTCGCGCCTGACCCGGACGCCGAATACGCCGGCGGCGTCCACACGATCGACCTCAGCGCAATCCGTCCGATGGTGGCGCATCCGGGCGATCCCGATCGCGGCATCCCGTCCGATCCGACGAACGGAGCGTTCGTCGACGAAGTCAGCGATGTGAAGATCGACATCGCCTACGCCGGCTCCTGCACGGCGGGCAAGGTCGACGATTTTCTCTTCTACCACCAGGTGGCAAAAGAGGCGGTCGATGCCGGCTTGAAAGTCGCGGACGGCGTGAAGTTCTACATCCAGTTCGGCT
>DATAMS010000699.1:0-2909 GCA_036260495.1 Thermoanaerobaculia bacterium | reverse complement strand
TCAGCGTTGTGCTCACGGCGCCGCTCGCCGCCTTCGCCATGCTGCGTCATCTGCCGGGCGGCGGCATCGTCCCGCATGCGCTGATTCCGTGGGCTTCGTGGATCGAGCTCGCGATGGCAACTCCCGTCGTGCTGTGGTGCGGCTGGCCCTTTTTCGAGCGCGCGTGGAGCTCGCTCGTGTCGCGTCATCTCAACATGTTCACGCTGATCGGACTCGGCGTGACGGTGGCGTTTCTTTACAGCGTTTTCGCGACGCTGCTGCCGCAACTCTTTCCGATCGGGCTGCGCGATTACGCGGGCAACGTTGGCGTCTACTACGAAGCCGCTGCCGCCATCGTCACGCTCGTCCTCCTCGGCCAGGTGATGGAGTTGCGCGCGCGCAGCCGCACCGGCGCTGCGATTCGTGCGCTGCTCGGACTCGCGCCAGCAACGGCCCGGCGCATCGATGCGGATGGAAGCGAGCACGATGTCGCGCTCGATCAGGTAGCAGTTGGCGATCTGCTGCGCGTGCGGCCCGGCGAGAAAGTGCCGGTCGATGGCGTCGTCGTCGAAGGTTCGAGCAACATCGACGAGTCGATGGTCTCGGGCGAGCCGCTGCCAGTTGCGAAACGGCCGGGCGATCGCGTGACCGGCGCGACGGTGAACGGAAACGGATCGCTCGTCATGCGAGCGGAGCACGTCGGCGCGGACACGCTGCTTTCGCGGATCGTGAACATGGTGGCGCAGGCGCAACGCAGCCGCGCACCGATTCAGCGACTCGCCGATCAGGTGTCGGGATGGTTCGTGCCGGCGGTCATCGTCATCGCGATCATCACATTCGTCGTCTGGGCCATCGCCGGTCCAAATCCGCGACTCGTCTACGCGCTCGTGAATGCCGTCGCAGTGCTCATCATCGCCTGCCCCTGCGCCCTCGGGCTGGCCACGCCGATGTCGATCATGGTGGCGGTCGGAAAAGGCGCGACCGCCGGCGTGCTGTTCCGCGATGCGAACGCGATCGAAGTGCTGCGAACGGTCGACACGCTCGTCATCGACAAGACCGGAACGCTGACGGCGGGCAAGCCGGAAGTGATCTCCGTCATCGCCGCCACCGGCTTCGATGAAAACGAGATCCTTCGCCTCGGCGCCAGCGTCGAGCGCGCCAGCGAGCATCCGCTGGCGGCAGCAATCGTCAGCGCTTCGGAACGCCGAGGGGCGAAGGTGATCGCTGCGACTGAGGTGGAATCGATCAGCGGAAAAGGTGTGCAAGGTTTAGCCGGCCGCCAGCGCGTGGCGCTGGGCAATCGGGCGCTGCTCGATCAACTTGGCGTTGACGCGGCGACGTTGAGCGATCGTGCTGAGTCGTTGCGCGCCGGCGGTCAGACTGTGATGTTCGTCGTCATCGACGGCGTGATCGCTGGACTCATCGGCGTCGCGGATCCGGTGAAAGAGACGACGTCCGAAGCGATCAAAGCGCTTCATGCCGAGGGCCTTCGAATCGTGATGCTCACTGGCGACAATGAAACGACAGCACGCGCCGTCGCCGCGAAACTCGGCATCGACGAAGTGATTGCCGAAGTGTTGCCGGATCAGAAGGCGGAAGCGGTGAAACGGCTCCAGCGCGAAGGACGCATCGTTGCCATGGCCGGCGACGGCATCAACGACGCTCCCGCACTGGCGCAGGCGGCGGTCGGCATCGCCATGGGAACGGGAACCGATGTGGCGATGGAGAGCGCCGGTGTGACGCTCGTCAGCGGCGATCTTCGCGGCATCGTTCGCGCGCTGCGTCTCAGCAACGCAACGATGCGCAACATCCGGCAGAACCTCTTCTTCGCATTCGTCTACAACGCCATCGGCGTGCCGGTCGCCGCCGGAGTGCTCTATCCGTTCTTCGGCATCCTGCTTAGCCCGATGATCGCAGCGGCAGCGATGAGTTTCAGCTCCGTCTCGGTGATCACGAATGCGCTGCGGCTGCGGAATGTGAAGATTTAGATTTTGATCTCCGCCCCCTGACAGCACTCGGGCGAGACGCCCGAGTGCCTGCGGTCGAGACGACCGCACTCCTACATCGCGTAGAAGAACTCTTCGCGCACGATCTTTCCGTTCGCAACGGTGTAGAGGGCGACTTCGTCCATCGACACACGCTGGCCGCTCATCGGGCCGGTTTTCGGCGTGATGTCGTAGTGATACTTGACGGTGAAGCGATCGCCGTTCGGGTACGGTCCGTCGGTGGACGATGAATGAACCTCGTGGTTCTCCATCCACCACTGATTCTTCGCGCGGATCGCGTCGATGCCGCGCTGCTCGGCCGGCATCGGGCCATTCTGCATCGCCTCGACGCTGACGATGTCGGGACTGTAGAGTGTATTCACTGCGTCGAGGTTGCGCCCTTCGCGGCAAAGCGCAACCAGTTTTTCTCCAACCTGCTTCGTATCCATTTCGAGCCTCCTTCAATATGGCGATCAAATCAGATGCCGGGAGGTGTTCATGGCAATTTGATGTGAACTCCGCGATGCTGGCACGTTAGGAGAAACACAATTCAAGTCATGTCGCCAGCGGTCTCCACCGAAGCACAATCCGGAAGTTGGTTCGATCGTGAGTCGGGACGCGTGCGGCGCGTTGCGAAGCGGTTTCTGCTGCTCACCATCGTTCTCATCGGTGCGCTTTGCGGCATCCTGGCGGTCCTTTTTCACCGATTCACCGAGGCTGCCCGCGGTCTGATGATCGGAAGAGCGCTCACTGCGAGCGAACCGTGGCGGTCCGTGTTCATCGTGATCACGCCAGCGATCATCTTCGCGTTGCTGGCGTGGTGCATTCGCCGTCTGGCGCCGCGCGCCGTCGGCGCGAATCTGGCTCGCGTGCGGATCGCGTACAACAGCAACCCAGAAGCGCTTGGGTGGCGCAGCATCGTTGCGACATTTCTGGCGACGCCGC
>DATAMS010000648.1:0-3493 GCA_036260495.1 Thermoanaerobaculia bacterium | reverse complement strand
ATCCGTGACGAGGTGCATGACGTGGCTGTAGCGCTCGATGTGGCAGAAGTCGGAGACCGACACCGATCCGCTGACGCAGACGCGCCCGAGGTCGTTGCGGCCGAGGTCGACGAGCATGAGGTGCTCGGCTTGTTCTTTCGGATCGGCCACCAGCGCGCGCTCTAGCTCCGCATCCTCCTCGGCGGTCGCGCCGCGCGGGCGCGTGCCGGCGATCGGGCGTGTCTCCGCGCGCGTGCCGTCCACGCGCACGAGCATCTCCGGCGACGCACCGACGAGCGTGCACTCCGGCGTGCGCAGCAAAAACATGTACGGCGACGGATTGACCGAGCGCAGCACGCGATACAGCGTCAGCGCCTCCGATTCCGGGAAAGCAGTACTCCAACTCTGCGAGAGGACAATCTGGAAGACTTCGCCGGCCGTGATCTCCTCCTTCGCCGCGCGCACCACGGCTTCGAAATCGGCACGCGGAATGTTCGGCGTGAAATCGACCTCGGCGATTTGCTCGGGAAACGCGAGCAGCTCCACGCGCGCGCCACGCAACCGTTCGATGGCTCGGTCGAGGCGAGCATTCGCTTCTTCGAACGACGCATGCGCATCGGACGTGAAGAGGTTGGCGATGACGTGCAGGCGTTGCTTCACGTGATCGAAGACGACTACGTTGTCGAAGAAGAGCAGGCGCGCATCGGGAATGCCGCTCTCGTTCGGATGCGTGTCGGGGATGCGCTCGGTCCAGCCGGCCACGTTGTAGCCGAAGAAGCCGACCGCGCCGCCGAAGAAGGGCGGGAAGTCTTCTTCGCGATAGACGCGCAGCGGCCGCAGCTCTTCATCGAGGATGCGCGCGGGATCGGGGGTGGTCGAATCGAAACGGAGACTACGGCGGCGATCGAAGCCGACGAACGAGTAGCGGCCGACGCTCGCTCCACGCTCGACACTCTCGAGCAGAAAGGCCTCGCCGTCGCCGGAGAGCGCCGCGAATGCCGCCACCGGCGTGATGGCGTCGGCGCTCAGTTCGCGCGCGACGGGAACGATGTCGTAATCCTTGCGAAGATCATCCAGATTCATTTGCATGCCTCGAGAAAAAGCGCGTTTTGACGCACTGCTTGTGCGTGAAGAAGATCGAGTCCGGTGAACGTGGCTCGCGATGGAGTGCCGTAACTCGCTTCGATGATGGTAGCGGCAGGCGGCAGCGCGATGGCAGCGTTTCCAGGCAATGTGTTGATGATGAGATCGCCGCGGCACGATGACAGCGAACCGAGCGGCTGCGCGTTCAGTTTGCCCGCGGTTCGGTTGAAAACCGTTGCGGTTATGCCGGCGCGGCGAAGCGCGACGAGCGCCGCGCGCGCGGTGCCGCCGGCGCCGATCACTGCGGCGTTGCGCGCGGACGTTTTGGCGATGAGCACGGCGAATCCGTCGACGTCGGTGTTGTCGGCGACGATCTGTCCGGCGATGCGAACGAGCGTGTTGACCGCGCCCGCTTCGAGCGCGCTCGGGGCGATCTCCGCGCCGATGCGCTGCGCGAACGCCAGCGCTTCTTCCTTGAACGGCGCGGTGACCGACAACCCTTTCGGCGCAAACCGATCCCCACGCGCAAACGGCTCTGCGATGTCGAGGAAGTTGTTCGTTTCAAAAATCGCATACGCCGCGGCGATGCCGCGCTCACGAAAGAGGGCGTTATGAATGGCGGGAGATCCGCTGTGCGCGGCGGCATTGCCGGTGATGGCGAAGATCGAATCGGCGCGAAGTGCATCGCGATGAGGTCCGTAAATCGCCAGCGCTCTCTCGAGCGCAAGTTGCCCAGGCGCCGCGGAGCGCGCGTCATCGACGCTGACGAATTGCATCGCCGAGCCGAAGAACGGAGCGAGGATGCGCGCGTACAGGCCGCGGTTGCCCATGCCGATGACGGTGAGGTCGGGCGAGCCGTCGAGCAGCGCGAGCAGCCGAGCGTTCCCGGCAAAATCACGCGGCGTCACGGCCAGCTTCACGCGCGCGCATCCCGCGGCGCGCATCGCGCGAACGAGCGATTCGACATCAGGCATGCCTTCGTAGTCGTGATGCGAGAGGATGATTTTCTTGCGATCAATGTCCGGGATCGCGCTGCCCCATTCGACATCCACAAAGTCGATTCCGGCGGCGAGGGCGGTCACGCGAAGGCGCGAAGACGCGGAGATATCAACATGACCACCGCCGCGGTTCGTGGCGATGATCGTCTTGGTCGACGCCGCGCGAACGGCTTGCCAATCGACCGCTTGTCCGTGAAAGGCATCAACGCGCAGCTCGATCGCGTCATGATCGGCATTCAGCGAGCGGATCGCGTCGATCGCGCGCTCCGGCGTCTCTTCGAGAATCGTAACGACCAGTTTCATCAAACAAAAACCTCTTCCCGATTCGAGAAGAGGTTGGCTGACCGTCAGAATTTTCGCGCCCCTTCCCAATCGCGGGGCGCATGCGCGCTGCCCGCTAGCTGCGGCGGAACCACCACGAGTTGCGAGACGCGTTCATCGAAGTGCGAGGGTAATGGCGGAGAGCGGAGGTGTCAATATGCGGTTGCGGAGTTGCTCGGTTGCGAGGTTGCCTGGGGTGTTGCTTCGGCATTCGGTCTGTACTCGCTGCGATTCCGTCCGGCTACGGCAATATCGGAGAATGACAGCCATGCGTCGTTGCATCTGCCTACTCAGCTTCCTGCTCGCCGCCTGCGCTTCCCTGCTTCTCGAGCCGCACGATCCGCGCGTGAACGCGCGCGCTCCCGAACACTTTCGAGTCCGCTTCGTCACGAGCCAGGGGGACTTCGTCGTCGAAGTTCGTCGCGATTGGGCGCCGATTGGCGCGGACCGTTTCTACAATCTCGTTAACCATCACTTCTTCGACGGCCAGCGATTCTTTCGTGTGCGTCAGGGCGTCTTTGCCCAATTCGGCGTCCCCGGTGATCCTCGCATCGCGCTAGCCTGGCGCACGGCCACAATCCCCGACGACCCACCGCAGCATTCCAATACCCGCGGCACGATCGCCTACGCCTTCACAACCGCGAACACCCGCGCCACGCAACTCTTCATCAACCTCGCCGATAACCATCCGTTTGATGCGCAAGGCTTCGCGCCATTCGGCGTCGTCATATCCGGAATGGACGCGGTCGACCGGCTCTACTCCGGCTACGGCGAGACGTCGGGCGGCGGCATGCGCGCCGGTCACCAGGAAGCGCTCTTCGCCGGCGGCAACGCCTGGCTCAATCGCCAGTTCCCGCGGCTCGACTACATCCGCAAAGCGCGATTGGAGTGAGGGCGTCTCGCCCGCGGGCAGTCGGGCGTCCCCGCCCGAGTGCTGTCGGGAGGGGGCCAAAATCCGGCGATGAAAAATACGACCGCCGCGCAGTCAATCGCGATCCTCGGTCGCGGCAGCGTTCGAATAGTCAGCCACATTGACTGTCTTCGATTGCAAACTCGAGTTTTTGCGGACGCGGAACCTCGCCGAATTCCTCCCACCGACAGCACTCGGGCGA
>DATAMS010000619.1:0-6236 GCA_036260495.1 Thermoanaerobaculia bacterium | reverse complement strand
GGTTCTGCTCCGACTCCCGACTCCCGACTCCCGCGGATTCTGGTACTCTCGAAACCGTACGGTGACACGCCTCCTCCCCCTCTTCCTCGCATTCGTCATCGTCTCCCCGCTCGGCGCGCAGACGGAGCGGCCCCTTCGCATCGGAACGATCACCGTCCATCCGCTCGACGTCTACTCGCCCGAAGAAGCCAGCCGCGGGCACCTCTACCGGCTTGCGGACCGGCTGCACATCGAGACACGCAAATCGGTCATCGAGAAGTTCCTCCTCTTTCACGAGGGCGATGTCTACAGCCCGGAACGCCTCGCCGAAACGGAGAGAAATCTTCGCGCGCTGCAGTTTCTGAAATCGGCATCCGTCGAAGCCTCGGCTCCGCACGATGGCGTCGTCGATGTCGTCGTTACCACGCAGGACTCCTGGTCCATCGCGCCGGAGACGCAGGCCGGCAGCAAAGGCGGCAAGAGCACCGTCGGCGCAACGCTGTCGGAAAACAATCTGCTCGGACTCGGCAAGGACCTCGAGCTGGGCTGGAGCCGCGGCGTGGACCGGACGCGGGTCGGTGTGACGTACAACGATCCCGCCTTTTTCGCGCCCTACTGGAAAGCCGCGGTTTCCTATTCGACAAACTCCGACGGCTACGATCACAACCTGGCCATCGGCCGGCCTTTCTATTCGTTCGCAACTCCGTGGGCGACCGAGTTGTCGTTCAGCGGCTTCCGGCAGTTCGATCATCTCTACGGCGGTGGCCGTGAGATCGAGCAATTCCAGCAGAAACATCGCGAGATCGTGGCCAGTTACGGCGTGGCGCTCGATCCGAACGACAATCAGGCGCACCGCATCGTGGCGGGCTTCCATGCCGTCGACGACTCGTTCACGATCATGAAGCACAGCGGACCGCTGACGCTTCCGTCAGGCCGCGAGTTTCGCTACCTCTTCATGCGATACGAGAGCACGGAGAACGATTTCGTGAAGCTGAATTTCGTGAACAAGGATGTCCGCTACGAGGACTTCAACCTCGGGCGTCAATACTCGGTCGAAGCCGCGGTGTCGCCGCAACGACTCGGAACGGATCACACCACATCGTTTGCCCGCGTGGCCGGAGCCGATGGCAAGTGGCTCGGCAACGGCTTCGTCATGCCGTCGTTCGCGGTCTCATCACGCCTCGACGGCGGGTTGCAGAATGGCATCGCATCATCTTCTCTGCTGTTCGTCCGGCGCGGAGGACGGGACGCTTATCCGACCACATTCCTCAGCCGCATCGTGTTGAACAGCGGGTGGAGGTTGGACGCCGAGGATCAGTTTTTCGCGGATGGGTTAACGGGACTGCGGGGCTATCGCGCGCATGCCTTCGCCGGAACGCGTTCGCTCGTCATCAACGTCGAAGAGCGTCTCTACCTCGGACGCGAGATTCTCCAACTCGCCTCGCCCGGGATCGTGGCCTTCATGGACGCGGGCAACGCCACGTCGGGCGGATTCACCCAACTGATGAGCCTCAAGAGCGACATCGGCATCGGCCTCCGCCTCGGCCTCCCGCGAACTCCGAAGAACCTGCTGCGCGTCGACCTTGCGTACGCGCTCAACCGCGATCCGCTCGGACGAAAAGGATGGCTGGTGGCGTTCTCGAGCGGACAGGCGTTTTAGGCAGAGATCAGGGTAAGCAGAGAGCAGAGATAGGACCTCGGATCAACCGGAATGTTGGATGTTGAATGTGAATGTTGAATGAGGCGACCGGGCAGACCGGAATTCGTTGAAAGAGGCAGGCCGAGTTTTTTTCGTTCAACATCCAACATTCAACAGCCAACATTGAACATTTGGTTCTTCCGATCTCTGCTGTCTCTGATCTCTGCCTTACGACGCTCTTCGCAGCTCCGTGATCCGCGAACGAAGTTGCTCCGTCACCGCTAGACCGCGAAGGAGCGACGCCGTCTTCTCGAACTCGGACACCATCGCGTCGACCGCCTGTTCGCCGTCGCCGCTCATAATGCCGTCGAGGGCGCGCAGGAAGTGCTTCTCGATCGTCTTGTGCGCGGAGTTGCCGATGAACTCCTCGGCGATCGATCGGATGCGAGCCGCGAGGTCGACTAGCTCGCCGCTCTCTTCATCGTGCTCGAATTCAGGTTTTTTTTTTAGCGCAACCAACTCGCCCGTGATCATGCCGTAGAGAATCTTGGCGACTTCGAACGACGATATGTTCAGCGCCTTGCCGATGTCCGCGATCGATCGTTGTCCGTCGATCCGCGTGATCAGCAGCCACTCCTGCGGATTCAGCGTGATCTGCTCGTGCCGCGACTCGCGCACCTGCAGCTCGGGGATGTAATCGATCGACGGCACCTTCTTCGAGAGAACGCGCCACTCGTCCAGGCGGCGGGCCGCTTCCATCAGCAGGTTCGTGTTCGACTTCGTGATCGTCTGGCGGTCAGGCTCTTCGTTCGCGCTGAACTGGAAGTCGCCCTGATTCCAGATCGCGAGCGCGTAAATCGCTTCCTCGCCGACGAGCTCACCCACCGTGGCATGCACCATCTGACCATTCTTCAGATAGATATAGCCGCGGTCGTGGTCGCGCGAAAGCGTGAACTTCCCCGTCTTGCCGGATACGCTGACCAACTGGATGATGTCGGGCAGCGGAAGCTCTTTCAGCGATCCCTGGAAGGCCATTTTAGTGATTTCGATTATGTGGAGCCGCGGCTCTGAAGCGTAACCCACGGTTGGAATGAGGTCAAGGAATCGTAACGGTCTCGTGATTTTCTATCGCACTCAGTGCCCAGACCCCGAACGCAAGACCAGCCAGAAGCCCGGTCTCGATGCGCAGCGGATTACTGCTGAGCCGCAGTCCGGCGAGCTGCGTCAGGCCATCGATCGCCATCGGAACCACTGCCGCGTAGAGGACATAGCGCGCCGTCTGCTCCTTCATCCGAGGAAGGATCTGAAAGAGAGCAGCGGACAGCGCGAGCCCAACGTAGATCGCCGTGCATCGCGCACAGATGGGCATTGGCGTGTTCCAGAGATAGAGACAACGCTCGGGGATGCCGTGGCAGAAAAGGCGGAAGAGAAGGCGCCATCGCATCGAAGCGCCGTTGGCGATCGCCGCCGTGCAGACGAGCGACGCCGCGAGGATCGCTCCGGAGATGGCAACGAGCGTTGCCGCGACGATCTTTGTGTCGCGCTTCACTTGCGCGAAGGAGCCAGCCGCCAGACCTGACCGAACGAGTAGGCAGCGACGACGAGCGACCAGAAACTAGTGAAGAAGACCCCGACGCAGAGCAGGATGAAGCCGAACGGAACGACCATCCGCACGACGAGCCAGACGACGAAGGCCAGCAGGTAGTTACCGATGTTGGCCTTGATGAACGCCGCGATCTGCGCGAACTCGAATCCCGCACCAAAGCGGCGCTCGACGGCGGTGAACAGCAGCGCGCCGGGCAGCCAGAGAGCCATCGCCAGCCCGAGCGGAAACAGGATGCACCAGACGCAGGCAGCCATTCCGCCGCCGATGTTGCGCATCGCGTCGCTGTCGGCCGCCTCGGCGACGATCGACGGAACGATGAAGATGAACATCAGGAAAATGAACGGCAGCATGTAGACCAGCGCCACGCCGAACATGCGCAGCCCTTCGCTGAAGTACTCACCGAGGTCGTCCCATTCGGGGAGAGGGTGGGCATCGCCTGCGATCACGTTGCGGACCAGCCTGGCCAGATAGCCGTAGATGAAGAACGCTCCGATGATGAAGATGCTGGCCAGCATGAAAATGCCGCCCATGAGAATTTTCTGTACCCAACGGGGGTCCTCAAACGTAAAGGTAAACGGCCGGGCGAAATCAAACGCCGGACCCGTCGGACGCAGGGGTGGCGGCGGCGGGGGCGGAGGCGGAGCGGACTGAACGACGGCGGACACTGTGGTTCAGTTTAGCACTGCAAAAGCAGGGAAGAAATTGAAGACGGCGCAACTTCTACGCTGAGGACACCCTTTTGGACCATTCACTCCACGATCTCGAAGAAACGATCGACCTCCTCGGCGAGCCTTCCGAATCGCGGAGCGGTGGGGTCAGCATCGCTGTCGTCGTCTCCATCGTTCTCCACGCGCTGATCCTCCTCTACTTCATCGCCTTCTATCGTCCGGTCACGAAAGATGCGCCCGCACCGCCGATCGCGCGCTACGTCGAGTTGATCCGACAAAATCCGAACGATAAGGAATTCACGCAGGCGCCCGGGCCGAAGATCGAGCATCCCGTGTCGCCCGACGCCGCCTTCTCGAACGCGAACCGCAAGGCTTCGACGCCGAATCCAACCGGCGATCAACCGACGCAACGCCCCGGCGACGGAAGCAAACTCTACACGCCGCCGAAACCGCCGCCCGGCCAGCAACAAAGCGCGCCCAGTCCCTCACAGCAGGCCGCGAACGCCGCGCAGCAACAGCAACAACAGGCATCGGCCGCTCCCCCACCGTCCACCACATCGCAGGCTCCGTCGACGCTGCAGTACCGGCAGCCTTCGCAGGCAAGTGCAGCAGGTCCCGTGAACTGGCGCAACGCCATCAAGGAAGTCGGCAAAGTCGCATCCCTCGGCGGCGGACAGCAGGGCTTCGATCTCAATGGCGCCAACGGCGGCGACAAAGGATTCGCGCAGGACGGTCCGCTTTCGTTCGAGAGCCAGTGGTATGACTGGGGCGAGTATGCCGAGGGGATGGTCAATCGGATTCGAGTGAATTGGTACTCGAACATGCCCCACCTCATCCAGACCGGACTCAAGGGCGTCGTCACGATTCGCTTCACCATCCATCGCGACGGCAGCATCACCGACGTCACAATCCTCTCCAGCTCCGGCGTGCCGCCGTACGACTTCGCGGCCAAAAAAGGGATCGAGCTCTCATCCCCGCTCAACCCGTTGCCGAAGGACTTCCCGAACGACACCGAGCGCGTAACGGCGATGTTCTACTACAACCAGGAACTGCCGAAGAGGTAGGGCGTCAATTGACAATGGATAATTGACAATTGACAACGCGTCGATTCGTGAGCGGCGCGACAAGTCAGCCTTCCTGTTTCACGCGGAGACGCGGAGAACGCGAAGGTCTTCTCCGTGCCCTCCGTGGCTCCGCGTGATCATCTTCCAGCTTTATCGCAGAACCTCCGTTGTCAATTGTCCATTGTCAATTGATTCTGGCCGCTTTCTTGCCTTACGCCAGAGCGCGGTCATTTTGCTGCCCGCTGACCACTCGGTGTTACTCTCGAATTCCGCGAAACGATGTCTGCACAACGAACGCTATCCCGGCTCGACCTCAACCTTCTGACGACCGCGCTGCTCATCGCTGCGATCGGCTGCGTCCTCGTTTACAGCGCCACGTACTTCGGCCCGGAAGCGCCGCTGTTCCGCAAGCAGGTCATGTGGACGCTCATCGGAATCGTGCTGATGGTCGTCTTCATCGCCATCGACTATCACGTGCTGATGGAGATCGCGCCGGTGCTGTATGGCATCGGCATCGTTCTGCTGATGTATCTACTGGTTTCTGACCGCCTCACGCGCAACGTCAAGTCATGGATTCACGTCGGAGGCTTTCAATTTCAGCCGTCGGAGTTCATGAAGATCTTCACGGCGCTGCTGATCGCCAAGTATTTCGATTCGAACGACCGCGCCTATCTCGACGTCCGCAGCTTCTCGATCGTCATGGCCATGATCGGCGCGCCGGTCGTGCTCATCGCGCTGCAGCCAGCGTTCGGCTCGGCCGCCAGTTTCTTTCCGCTGTTCGGCGTGGCCATGTTCTTCGGCGGCATCAAACCGAAACTCTGGCTGATCGCAACGGTTTGCTTTCTCGTCGCGCTCCCGGTGGGCTGGCATGTGCTCAAGCCATTTCAAAAAGAGCGGATCATGATTTTCCTAGATCCCGCCCGCGATCCGCTCGGCTCCGGCTACCAGGTCATGCAGGCCAAGATCGCCACCGGCTCCGGCGGCATCACCGGAAAGGGTTTTCTGCACGGCACGCAGGTCAACCTCGAGTACCTCCCCGCCCGCCACACCGACTTCATCTTCTCCGTCCTCGGCGAAGAGTGGGGCTTCGTCGGCGTGCTGATCGTGCTCGTGCTCTACCTCTTTCTCGTCATCGAATCGCTGTCGGTGGCCAAGCAGTCGCGGGACCGCGGCGGCACATTCCTCGTGCTGGCCCTCATCTGCTTCTTCATCTTTCACATCATCATCAACGTGGGGATGCAGATCGGGCTCCTCCCCGTGACCGGCATTCCCCTGCCGCT
>DATAMS010000521.1:0-7504 GCA_036260495.1 Thermoanaerobaculia bacterium | reverse complement strand
ATTCAGTTCGCCGATCCCGCCACGGCGACGCTGCCGCGATTCGAGGATGCCGCGCAATGAAGCGTTTGATCCTCGTTCTTCTTTGCCTCGCGGCGTGGCCCGCGCTCGCGGAAGAGAAGTGGCTCGATGCTTACAACCGCGGTGTCAGCGCGGTGCGTGCGAACAATTTTCAAGCGGGCGCGCCACTGCTGCAGAAAGCGATCGAGGAGATGCCGCAGGAGAATGCGGCGCAGCGGGTGCGCGATTCGATCTTCACCTACGTCCCGCATTTCTGGCTCGGCATCGCCAAGCTGAACCTCGGCGATCCTGACGGCGCGCTGCGCGAGTGGAAGACGTCCGAGGATCAGGGGGCGATTAAGAGCACGCCGTATTTTTCGCAGCTTCAGGAGCTGATCGGGCGCGCGAACTCGGAGAAACAGCGCCGCGCGCAAGTGGCGGCGAATCCGGCCAAGCAGGATGCGAACGCTGCGATCAGCCGCGCGTTGTCGGCGCAGATGGACGCGGTGACCGCGGGCGGCGATCGAAGCGATACCTATCACGCAGCGCAACGGAAGTTGAACGAAGCGAAAGCGCTGAGCGCCAAGGGCGGACTCGACGTTCGCGCGTTCAAACACGCGAGCGATGTCGCGGAAGAGGCGAGAGGCTTGTTCGCGAACGCTGCCGATGACGCAAAGAAGCAGCGCGCGGCGCGGCCACCGAAGAGCAATCCGGTGCAGGAGCAGAAGCCGCTCGAGGTCGTGATTCCGTTCGATGAAGGGCCGCGAACGAAGCCGGTCGTTCAACCACCGCCGCAGCCAACGCCGGCGACGCAGACATCCGCACCGCCTCCGAAAGCAGAGGTGAAGCCGAAGGTTGTGGAGCCTCCGCCGGAGGAAAGCGAGGCGCTCGTCGCCGCGCGCATCGCCGTGCAGCAATACCGGCGGCGGTTGCTTTCGATGAACATGCCGTCGACCGCTGCACAGCGGTTGGAGCGCCAACTGACGCCGCAGAGCGATCCGAAAACCATCCGGCGCGTCGTGGACGAGATTGCCGCGCGAGAACGCGATCTCGACAAGAAAGCGTCAGCCGTTGCGCCAAAACCGATCGAGATCACTCCAGCCGATCCGACAGCCGGCGAGCTGGAGTCGGCGTATCGAGCGTACGCGGCCGGCGACTTCGCATCGTCCGATCGCATCCTCACGAAAGTTCTTTCCGCGAAGCCGGGCGCGGAGGCCTACTTGTTGCGCGGATGCTCGCGCTACACGCAAGCGATGCTCGCCCGCGACGGCAACGCGCTCCTGGCCAGCGCCGCCGCGGACATCCAGGCCGCGCTCCGCATCAAACCTTCGCTGCGGCTGGATCGCGGGATGTGGTCGCCGAAACTCATCGCCTTCTTCGAACAGGTGAAGGGTCAGTAGCGTCTCACGCGAAGGCGCGAGGACGCGAAGACGCTAAGGTTGCGACGTCTGCCACGTGGTCTTCGCAAAAATGGAAGGGGTCAGACCCGAAGTGGAAGTGACTCCATTTTGCAACGCTCCGTCGTTCCGGCTTCGCCACCTTCTCCGCCATCAAAGAGCGCTCGATTGGAGAGGGTGTGGCGAGGGGAGAATTTGGAGATTGTGAGCGGCCGCAGACTCGCCCCGCAGCCACCGCGCTGACCGCGCCTCTACTTCTGAATCACTTTATCCAGCGCTTCCATCAGTGCCTGCATCTCGTACGGCTTCTGGATGTATGCGACGTGCCCGCTGAGAACGGGTTGGAGCATCGTTTCGTCGCCGTGGCCGGTCGAGAAGAGGACTGGCATGGCGGGCCAGCGTTTGGCGATCTCGCGGTAGACCTCGAGGCCGTCGATGTCGGGGAGGCCGAGGTCCAGGATCACGGCGTCGGGGCGATTGGCGGCGATGCTGCCGACGGCATCGAGTCCGAGGCGCACCCAATCGACGCTGATTCCTTCGAGGTCGAGAATTGTGGCCAGGCCGGCGCCGACCGACTCGTCATCTTCGACCAGCGTCACGCGCGTGCCCTCACGCGCGGGCTCCTGCTTCGAAGGCGCAGTTGCAACTTGCGGCTCGGCGATCGTCTTTGGCGCTTGCGCCGCGGGAATGAGAATGTGGAACGTCGATCCTTTGCCATCCGTGCTTTCGGCGTAGATATGCCCTTTGTGCTGCTGGACAACTTGCGCCGCCACTGCCAGTCCGAGGCCGGTGCCGCCGAATCGCCGCGTCGTGAAGAGCGGCTCGAAAATGTAGCGCAGCGTCTCTTCCGGCATCCCGATGCCGTTGTCCGAGATCGTGAAGTGAACTGCTTCGTTGAGCCGTTCGTTGCGGTCGCGAAGCACGTCGGGCATCGCGCGGATCGCAACCTCTCCACCTTCCGGCATTGCGTGCTGCGCGTTCACGATCAGATTGGCGAAGACCTGGCGGAGCTGGTGGCCGTCGGCGATCATCGTCAGCTCGGGCGCGTCATCGACAGTGACCTTGATCTGCGGGCCGGCGAGTTGTGCGAGCTCGGGCTCGAATTCCTGCAACCAGGTGGAGACATCGATCGTCGTTCGCGTGGGCTCGCCGATCCGCGTGAAGCGCAGCATCTCCTGCGTGATTCGTTTGCCTCGCGCGACGGCGTCGGCGATTCGCGGAGCGGCCAGGGCGACGGTGGGATCCGCGCCGGCGCGGCGGTTGAGGAGATCGACGAAGGGCTGGATGCCCATCAGGACGTTGTTGAACTCGTGCGCGACGGACGCTGCCAGGCGCCCGAGGCTCGATACGCGCTCGGCCTGCAGCAGGCGGGTTTCCAACTGACGGCGCTCGGTCACGTCCTGCAAGACGCCGGCAAGTCCGGTGGTTTTTCCGGCCGCATCGAACACGCTGTAGCCGCGCATGTTCAGCACGAGATCGCTGTCGCCGTTCGTCCGCAGGCGGAACTCGACGTCGAGCGGGAGGTTTTCGCTGCGCGTGCGGTAGAACGCCTCGCTGACGCGATCGCTATCGTCGGGATGGATGAAGCGCGTCAGCAATTCGATGAGCGTGATCGGGACCGGCGCATGAAGCTTCAGGATCTCCCACAGCTCCGGCATCCCTTCGATGGCATCGCTTTCGACCTGCCATCGCCACTCGGCGATGCGGGCGATCTTCATGATCTCGCGGATCTGCATCCGCTCGTTCCGCAGTTCTTCCCCGGCGTCGCCGGCGGCGGCCGATTGCCGTGCAGAATTCAGTAGGGTTTTAGGCTCAAACATCAAGAGTGCCTTGTGGGCTGTCCCTTAACGCACGATGCGGCATATAATTATAGACGTAGTGGGCCCAGAACGCATCCTTATCGTCGAAGACGACCGTGCCGCGGAAATCATCCTTCGACTTCCACTCGAGCGTGAAGGCTTCCTCGTCGACTTTGTCGAGGAAGGTTACGCCGGGATTGAGAAGCTGCAGGCGTACGAATACTCCGCGGTCATTCTCGATCTGATCATCCATCGCGGATTGAATGGATTCGGTGTGCTGAACTTCATCGAGATGGAGCAGCCGCAACTGCTCGACCGGGTCTTCCTCATGACGGGGATGTCGGAGCAGACGGTGATGAACACCGCGCCGCAACTGCTTTCCCGCCTTTTCCGAAAGCCGTTCAGCTACCGTGCGCTCGTTGCCGCAGTCGTCGCCGCGGTGCGTCCGGCGGCGTCGCAAGCGAATGTGGCCGAGCGCAGTCTTCTCGTGGTCGATGACGACACGATGGCGGCCGAGCTCGTGGCCATGTTCGGCCGCCGCCTCGGCATGGAAGTCGCGATCGCCGAGAACGGCCGCCGCGCAATCGAAAAGATCGCCGGCAAGACCTTCGATACGATCGTCCTCGATCTGCTCATGCCCGGCATCGACGGCTTCGGCGTCCTCGAATATCTCAAGCGCTGCCGTCCGGCGCTGCTGTCTCATACGATCATCTCCAGCGGGCTTCCTGAGAAGTATCGGGAACGCGTCGCCCAATACAGCGTCTGCGGCGTCCTGCCCAAGCCTGTCGATCATCGGACACTGCAAGAGATGATCCGGCAGTGCCTTTCTCCGCATGACCGGGATGAAATCCAGAAAGCAAATAGCTTGTGAAGGCAGGAGCGCCGGACTGCGTGTCCGGCGCTCCGCGAGTTCAGGCTAGTGGGTTGCGCTCTGCGACTGGATGCGCATTCCGTAGAACGAGCGGTAGACGAAGATCATCGAGATGATGAAGAAGGCCACTGACAGGATTCGCGTCAGTCCCTGCTGGCCATTCTTCGTCATTTCCACGGCCAGCTCGACGGCCAGAAGACCGAAGAGTGTCGTGAATTTGATGACCGGATTCATGGCCACCGAGGACGTGTCCTTGAACGGATCGCCGACCGTGTCGCCGATGACGCAGGCAGAGTGAAGCGGCGTCCCCTTTTCCTTCAACTCGACTTCGACGATCTTTTTGGCGTTGTCCCACGCGCCGCCGGCGTTGGCCATGAAGATGGCCTGATACAGACCGAAGAGCGCGATCGAGATCAGGTAGCCGATGAAGAAGAACGGCTCGAAGCAGGCAAACGCAAGGGTCGAGAAGAAGACGGTCAGGAAGATGTTGAACATGCCCTTCTGCGCGTACTGCGTGCAGATGGCGACGACTTTTTTCGAATCCTCGACGGACGCCTTCGTGGCGCCGGCATCGAGGTGCATGTTCTGCTTGATGAATTCGACCGCGCGATACGCACCAGTCGAGACGGCCTGCGTCGATGCGCCGGTGAACCAGTAGATCACCGCGCCGCCGACGACGAGTCCGAGCAGGAACTGCGGATGCATGAGCGAGAGCTTGTCCATGTCGGTCGTGAGCTTGTTGGTGAGCATCACGATGATGGAGAAAATCATCGTCGTTGCGCCGACGACCGCGGTGCCGATGAGCACGGGCTTCGCCGTCGCTTTGAACGTGTTGCCGGCGCCGTCATTCGCTTCGAGGAAGTCTTTCCCCTTTGCGAATGATGGCTCGAAACCGAAGTCGCGTTTGATCTCGGCTTCGATGCCGGGCATCGTCTCGATCGTTGAGAGCTCGAAGACGGACTGCGCGTTGTCGGTAACGGGACCGTACGAGTCGACGGCGATCGTCACCGGACCCATGCCGAGGAAGCCGAAGGCGATGAGGCCGAACGCAAAAATCGCGGGAGCAATCATGAGCGCGCCCGCACCGACTGGGAACATGCTGCTGATCCACGCGCCGACTCCCATGAGTGCGGCGATGGTGATGCCCATCCAGTAGGCGCTGAAGTTTCCGGCGATGAGTCCGGCCAGAATGTTCAGCGATGCGCCACCTTCGCGCGAGGCGGTAACGACTTCGCGAACGTGACGCGATTCGGTGGAGGTAAAGACTTTGACGAGCTCCGGGATGATCGCGCCGGCAAGCGTGCCGCACGTGATGATCGTCGAGAGCTTCCACCACATCGATGCGTCGCCGCCGAGGGTGGGGATGAGGAGATACGAAACCGCGTAGGTCACGCCGACGGAAAGGATCGAGGTGATCCAGACGAGCGAAGTAAGCGGCGCCTCGAAGTTCATGACGTCCGCTTTGCTGTACTTGGCCGAAGCAATCGCGCCGTTGACCCAGTACGAGACGGCCGAGGTGATGACCATCAGGACACGCATGACGAAGATCCAGACCAGGAGCTGCGTCTGCACCATTGGATTGCTCACCGCGAGCAGAATGAACGTGATGAGCGCGACGCCGGTGACGCCGTAGGTTTCGAAGCCGTCGGCAGTCGGGCCGACCGAGTCGCCAGCGTTGTCGCCGGTGCAGTCGGCGATGACGCCGGGGTTGCGGGCATCGTCTTCCTTGATGTTGAAGACGATCTTCATCAGATCCGAGCCGATGTCGGCGATCTTGGTGAAGATGCCGCCGGCGATGCGGAGCGCAGCCGCGCCGAGGGACTCACCGATGGCGAAACCGATGAAGCAAGGTCCGGCGTAGTCGCGCGGCACGAAGAGCAGGATGAAGAGCATCAGCACGAGCTCGGTGGAGATGAGCAGCATGCCGATCGACATGCCGGCTTTGAGCGGGATGTCGTAGGTCGGGAAGGGCTTGCCGCGCAGCGACGCAAACGCGGAGCGTGAGTTCGCGAAGGTGTTGACGCGAATCCCGAACCAGGCCACGCCGTAGCTGCCGGCGATGCCGACGAGGCTGAAGATGATGATGATCGCCGTCCGCGTGAGGCCGTAATGCCGCAGCACGCCGAAGTAGAAAATCATGATGATGCCGATGAAGACCTCGAGCAGCAGGATGAATTTGCCCTGCGTCTGCAGATAGGTCTTGCAGGTCTCGTAGATGAGCTCCGAGATCTCCCGCATCGACGAGTGCACGGGCAGATTCTTCAGCCGCACGTACATCACGAAGCCGAAGAGCAGTCCGAGCGCACAAACGATGAGGCCGAACATTAGAAGGTTCCGGCCGTTGATGCCGCCGAGAAACGAGACGCTGCCGAGGTCGGGCAGGATGAGATTGGCCTCAGTCTGCGCTTCGGTGGGCTGACCAGCCAGAGATGATTCCTGCGCTGCTACCTGCGGATTGGCCGCAGGATGTGATGTATTCGGTGTCTGCGCATTGGCAACTCCGGCGACGCAGAGAATCAGCATCGCCAGGACCAGCGTGCGCATGATCCATGACTTCATAGCTCCTCCAAAGGTGTTTGCTAGTGGTTTGCACCTGAGCGGTCGCCCAGAGCGCGCGGATTGTAGCAGGAAGGGCGTTGGTGGTGGGCTTCGGGGGTGGTTTCGGGGTGGACTCCAGCGAACTACTGCTAAGATCAGATCACGATGAGTCGCGATTTCAAAGAGGTAGCCGCGGCGGCACTGGAGCTTCCCCGTTCCGCGCGTGCCGAACTGGCAGGTCAGCTACTGGACAGCCTTGACGACCTCTCGGAGGAAGAGAGCGATCAGTTGTGGGCGGAAGAGGCGGAGCGTCGTTATGCCGCCTTCCAGTCTGGCGATACGGAAGCGGTTCCTGCCGCTGAGGTCTTCGCTCGTCTTCGAGCTCGAGCGAAGTGAGGCAAGTTCATTTCCTCCGCCCCGCTCAAGCCGAGGCTGACGAGGCAGTTGCCTATTTTGACGAACAGCAACAGAGACTGGGCGACCGCTTCGAGCAAGAGCTTAGCGATGCGGTTGAAGTAATCAAGCAGTTTCCGCGCTCCGGAAAGCCTCTAACGAAGCTCGTCAGGAAACTGCGGTTACGCACGTTTCGGTATAGCGTGATCTATGTCGCGAACGAGAGCGAGGTCGTCATCGTTGCGGTTGCACACCATCGTCGGCGACCAGATTATTGGCAAACAAGACTTCTATCGGTTCGCTAAGACCGTGCTCCTCCGCTCAAACGAAAAAAGGCGCCCACTACGGGCGCCTTTTCGTTCGTTCGATGACGTTGCTCTACGCCTGGTTCGCGCGAATCCGAATCTCCACCCTTCGGTTGAGTTGGCGGCCGGTAGGCGTGTTGTTCGATGCCTTCGGGTACGACTCGCCGTAGCCGATCGTGTCGATGCGCGAGCCGCGAACGCCGA
>DATAMS010000515.1:0-14673 GCA_036260495.1 Thermoanaerobaculia bacterium | reverse complement strand
CTTCGAAGTTCGAAGTTAGAAGTTAGAAGTGAAGGCAGGAACCTTCGCTCATCGTTCATCCTTCATCCTTCATCCTTCCTCCTTCTGGCAGCCCTTCTAACCTTCGCCTGCACCGGATCGAAGCCCGAAGTCCTTCCTCCGCCTCCGCCCATCCCCGCGCTGGCGGCTCCCGAGCCGGCTCCCGCTCCCGTCGCCGAGCCGCCGAAACTTCCTACGCTCGACGAAGTCCGCGCCTTCCGCACGAATCAGCAGCTCGACCTTTACAAGAGCAGCCTGAAGTCGCTGACACAATCGCCTGACGCGATCACGCAACGCCGCGCCCTCGCGCTCCTCGCGCTTTTCTACGTCGATCAGAAGAGGACCGCCGAGGCGCTGCCGGCGCTTGCGCAGGCAGCCGATGCCGATCCGCTTGTCGCTCCCTGGCTGCGTCTCCGTATCGTCGCGATCGATGCCGGCGCCGCCAACTGGCCCGACGCCATCGTCAACGCGAATCGCATCATCAATGACACTCCTGCCAGTTCCGCGGCGACGATCGCCCGCTTGCGCCTACCCGCGTTCTACGCTGCCTCGGGTGACACGGCGAACACGAACGCCTCCTTCCAAATCGCGAACGGCATCGGCATCGACGCGTTGACCGAAGAGGATTTCGTCGCGCTGGCGAAGTCGCTGGCAATCGCGAATCGGATGGATCTGGCCACGCCGCTGCGCATGCGCCTCCTCACCGAGTTCACGCAAGGCCGCTTCACGGAAGACACGTACGATCACGTGTCGATGGCCACGCCGTCGCCGCTCGATGCGCTCTCGTTCGACGACGAGCTGAAGATCGCGCAACAGCTCGGACGCAACGATCGCTACGGTCGCGCCTTCGATCTCCTCGGCCGCATCGCCACACGCTTTCCCAACGAGAGCCGGAGCTCGAACGCCTATCGTGGCGTACGTCTTCGCGCGCTTTTCAATTCGCGCCGCTACACCGATCTCCTCGCCGAGACCGCGAAGGTCAAGCTGACCGAACCATCGCTCATCCTCACGCGTGCGCGTGCCGCGTGGCGCGCGAACCAGCCGGACACTTTCCTAGCCGGACTGCGCCAGGTCGAGAATCAATTTCCGAAGACGAGCGAGGCGGCCGAGGCGAAGATTCTGCGCGCGAAGTACTACACGACCGATGAGGTGGACTACAACAAGGCCATCGCCAACCTCGAAGCCGCCATCGCCGCCGGCGACCTCGGCAACGAAGGCGAGAATCTCTGGACCCTCGGCTGGACCTACTTCCGCGCGCAACGCGACGACGACGCCCTTCGCACGTTCGGCCGCTACATGACGCAGTATCCGGACGGCGATTACCTCTCGAACTCGCTTTTCTGGGCAGGCAAGATTCACGATCGCCGGGGGAAGCAGGATTTGCGCGACGCGGCGTTTCATGAGCTCGAAATGCGCTATCCGTACAGCTACTTCAGCTTTCGCGCGCGCCAGATCGCGGGCGAGCCGGTGCTTGCCCCGAACGAAGTAACGAACGGAAACGTCTTTCCCGATGTCGATGGCCAGCTCGCATCCGTGAACGAGCCGCGCCTCGATTCCGTGCGCGAGCTTGCCTGGCTCGGTCTTTATCGCGAAGCAACGCGCGAGATGAAATCGCTCGCCGCCGCGTACCCTACCAACCTCGGCATGCAATTCATGCTCGCCGATCTTTACGTGCAGGGCGGCGAGCCGTTTTCGGCCAACAACGTCCTGCAGAAGAAGTTCCGCCAGTTCGTACGCCACGGCGGGACCAACGTGCCGCATCGATTCTGGGAGATTCTCTTTCCGCTCAACTACTGGGACACCATCAAGAGCGAGTCCGAGAAGCGCCAGGTCGATCCGTACTTGATGGCGTCGATCATTCGTCAGGAGACTGGATTCGAGCCGACGACGGTGTCCAATGCCGACGCCGTCGGCATTATGCAGATCATGCCGGCCGAGGCTGCCAAGATCGCGACCGCCGCGGGGTTGCCAGCACCGACACGCGAACAACTCTTCGATCCGAAGGTCAATATCGCCATTGGCGTCGCTGAATTTACGCAGAAACTAGCGGCCGTCCACGGTAACCCGATGCTGGCAATCGCTGCCTACAACGCAGGTGAAGATGCAGTTGGCAAATGGATTGCTCAAACGCCCGTCGATGATGAGGACCTATTTGTCGAATCGATTCCGTTTGCGGAAACGAGGCTCTACGTAAAAACCGTCAGCCGGAACCGATTCGAGTATCGGCGGATTTATGAGGCACCAGCAAAGCCGTAAGTTGTTTTTCCTGTCATACACCGCACTCACACTGCTCCTAGTCGCCACCGCCGCCCGCGCCGCTGCTCCGCCGCAGCTCATTCTTCAGCGCGACAGCCAGGCTAATCTCGAGGAAGAGATCAAAGGTCCAATCGATCTGACCGTTGTTCCCGGCATTGACGACGCACGCGTAACGGTGTCGATCGATGGCCAGAAGCTCACCGACGGACTTCGTTCTCCCTGGCACATCCCGGTCGACTTCGGACCAATGCCCGTCCAGCACAAGATCGTCATCACTGCTACTGGCGCCGGTCGTCAGCGCGTGCAATGGCAGACAACGATCAACAAAGGGCATCAGACGCTTGGAGTGAAAATCGAGCCGGTCGATGTGGCGAACCGCATCTTCCAAGTCAATGCGACCGCGCCGGACGAAGATCCGATCGCTGAAGTCTCCGTTTGGGATGGCGGGAGAGCGGTGGTGACGGTCAATGCGCCTCCATACCGATTTACGATTCCCGAGGAGGCGTTTGCGGAGAAAACCGTACAAGTGACCGCGAAAACAAAATCAGGCGCCGAGGCGGCGGATTTCTGGTCGGCGGCCGGAGACGTCAAGAGCGAGTCCCTCGACGTCCGCACGGTTCCCTTATTTGTCTCGGTCGTGGACAACAACGGCACGGCATTAGACGACGTCGATCGAGCGCTGTTCAAGATCGTCGACAACGGCACCGAAGCGAAGATCCTGCAGATCGGCAAAGCGTTCGATCAGCCGATCTCGATCGCGCTGCTCCTTGATGCCTCGACCAGCATGCTGTACGAAATGCCCGAGGCGGCCCGCGCCGCCGCCCGCTTCGTCGAAGGAACGCTCAAGCCCGGCGACCGTTGCGCCGTCTTCTCAATCCGCTCAACACCACGCCGTGAGGTTGCGCTGACGGGCGATTTGTCCGTGGTCGGAAATGCCGTAACGACTCTCAAAGCAAGCGGCCAGACGGCACTGTACGACGCCATTTCCAGCGCCGAGCGCGAATTGCACGACGAAAAGAACCGCCGGGCCATTGTCATTCTTACCGACGGCGGCGATACATCGTCCATCAACTCGTTCGACGAGATCGACAGTCTGGCCAAAGAAGCCGGCGTCCCCATTTACGTAATCGCGTATCGGAGCGGCGATCCCGATGAAGACCCTCACGAGATCAACCGCCTCCAGTATTTAGCCGGCGAAACCGGCGGCTTCCTGGTGACAGCCTCCGCCCAGAACCTTCAGGCCAAATACACCGATATCGAAAAAGACCTCCGCGCCCAATACGCGATCGTCTATCAAATCAGCGACCTCGCAAAGCACAATCAATGGCGCAAAGTGAATGTGATGCTCAAATCACCCACGCTGACCGCAAGAACGATTCGGGGCTATTTCGCGCCGTAAGAGGTACAGCCGGACGAACCGCGAACGATCGCGTTGCCTTGCGAAACAGGACAACAGATGAAACGTCACTCCACCGTCCGGCTGAAGTGAAAGGCCAGGACGTGCATCCGTTCCCGGAAATAGAAACGGTGGGCATCGGCTCGATGAACCGCTGAGTCGAGCTCGACGACGCTGCAGCCGTTCCGGCGGGCCAGGTCGTAGCACCAATCGAGAAGCTGCTTCCCATATCCTTTCGATCGCCCCTCGGCGGCGGAGATCAGATCATCCACTTCGAGCATCGGTCCCGTGCGCAGCATGTCGATGATGCGATAACCGGCCACAGCCTGAATGCGATCGTCCGAGGTCAGGTAGGCGAGACGATAACCCTGCGTCTCCATCTTTCGGACGAGCTGCACAAACTCCGCACGCTGCACATGTGGACGAAGCAGCGACATGACCGGAAAACAGGCGTCGATCTCCGCGTCGGACTCGGCGACTTTGATTGCGTCATTCATGGCAGAAGTCTACTTCCCGCTCGAAACCTCCAGTTGCTTGGAGTAGGCAACGTGTCAGGTCCAGCTTCAAAACGGGTAGCTTCGTCCGACCCGCGTATCCCGCCCACCTGCATACTTTCCGAGGGAAGCCGGCGGTTTTCGAGCGTGACGTGACACTAGCTCCCTTGGCCTTCCCTATTGGCTCTCCATTGTCAATTGTCCATTGTCAATTCTCAATTGCCGTTCGCATCGACCGGCGCCGCCAGAGCCAGAACGCAAGCGTCGCGGAACCAAACACGCCGATGTAGGCCGCGCTTTCGGCGAACGGAGCGCGGCCATCACGCCCTTGTTCTGCGACCGGCTTCCAGAATGCCGGACCGCCGTAGAGCCCAAGCGCCCACTGCCCGAAGTTCCACGCAGCGTGAAGCCCGATCGGCACCGCCAGTCCCCGGCTCGCGATCGCGGCCATGCCGAAGAGCAACGCCCCAACGCCCGCGCCGGCCAGCGCGCGGCTCCACGGCCACCCTCCGAGTTTGTGTTCCGCGGCAAAAACCAGCGCGACGAAAAGCTGCGCAAACACGAATCCGAACCGTTGATCGAGCCGGCGCAACGGATAGCCTCGAAACGCCAGTTCTTCCCTGCACGCCAGCGCCAGATACGCGGCCAGCGCCATCGCGGCCGAAGAGAATCCACACCCGGATGCGCGAGCCCAGCGCATGCTCCCCGAGGCCGCGAGGATCGTTGCCCACAAAGCAACGAGCAGAAGGCCGATGAGAAAGCCAAACGCCAGACGCGTCACACTTCGCGCGTTGATCGCGGTCCCAACATCATCGAGACGCAGCCTCTCCCAACGAACAAAGAGCAGCGTGAGAGCGAAGGCACCGAGGCTGGCGAGCAGACCGGTGAGAAGCTCGGGCCACTTGTCCGGCATCTTCGCGGCAATCGGCGAAACCGCGGCCAGAACCACCGCACACGCCACGATAAATATGACCACGCGAAGCAAAACGACCCAGCGGCGAACGGTGCCTTTCGGTTGCATTTGGCCTTCCAGCGTAGCCGTTTTTATCCGAAGCTAAGACTCGGGCAAAATCAATTTCAGGAAGTCAACTGCGATCAGCTCCGAGTTGCGCAAAACTGTATTGATCAGACCAAGGTCATTTTCGTCCAGATCTTCCTCGATATGGAAATCACGCGTGGTACACATCGAAGTGAAGTCTCGCGGCCTGACCTCGCGCAGGTTGATGACCGTCTCCAGCGGGAAACAGCCGTATTTCTTCGCCGGAATGATGACGATGTCGTTTTGAACGCGTTTGTTGTTCTTGTAGAAACCTTGGCGGTCGCTCGTCGTGAAGGCAAAAATCACTGCCGGCTCCGGCGGACAGTGAACGTTCAGGATTACGGCGAATTTGGGTTTATTAAAAGCTGCTTCCCACCAGCGGCACACGCTGCCGCGGCGAATGCGCCTTCGTGCCCATTCCAACCTTTGTTCGGCACTGAACACAAAAGGGTCAGGGTTAACCGACGATTGCAGCGAAATCGCGGTCTTCTTGTTCAACCGAGGCAACTTCAAGCATCGCCTTATCGGTCTCGCCCTCGAAGAATGATTCATAGGGCATCGGCGCGCGATTACCCTGTGTCCGGTTCTTATCAGCGAGAACGTATGCTGGATCGTCGTGCGACAGCTTTCTCAGTTTCGACGCAGACATCCGGCCGAACTTCTCGACGACTTCGCTCAACACCTTAAGCTCGGAACGCGAAAATACTCCGTAGTTCTCAGGTCCTACCGCCGCGATAACCGGCCATTCGCCTGTCGATTTCAGGGTGAGATACCCGTCAAAGTGTTTGCGTACCGCCGCATCATTGACGCCGATCGCCAGATCCTCAGCGGTGTCGAGATCGTCATCGGCGCTGGACGGGAGAGGGCCGTGATCGAGGGCGAAATATTCGTCGCCGATGATCGGCCGGCCGTAGCGGATCAAATGGAGTTTGTCCGCAAAGAACAGCAGTTTGTGGATCTTCATCTTGGTGAGATCCGTAATGCCGCTCTTCGAAAAGAAGACGAGCGATTGCACAAACTTCTGAGGGTTGAAACGAAAGTCTAGCCGGCTCATTTCTACAGTGCGTAGAGTGTAGCCGGAAGTCCTCTGGAAGAGCGCATGAAATCTCAATAGAACAGGCCGGTAATTATGAGAGCTCATCCTGATAACGTAATGTAATTTACGCCCGATTACCGCCATCGTCAAGTCGCCTTCTGGAACTCTCCGCGCCCTCCGCGTCTCCGCGTGAACCCGTCCCTCACATCCATACGCGTCGATCACCCACCCCGGTGACGTTCTCCCGACATACGCACCCGTGATTTTTCGTACGTGGGTAGGGTGACCGGCTCGACTGCTTTTCGGACGCTGGAAGCCGAGAGTGTCTCCATCGATGCGCGACGGCGTTTGCCTTCATGGCCCGCTCGGATCGCCATCCTCCGGAACGGAACAAAAGGAGAAAGGTCATGGAGACTGGGAAACATCGTCATCACCGAATCTTGCTCGTATTGCTGGCGGGGATTCTGATTCTGGGTGTCGCAGGCGGCGCATGGGCCGCGGCACCCGTTACGATCACGACAGCGATTACCGGCGATCCGGTGCCGGGAGCGACGGTCACGGCGAAAGCCAACGTCGCCATCACGGACGGATCAACGTTGACTGCAATCAAGTGGACGCAGAACGGCGGTCCGGCGGTAACGCTCACCAACACCGACACCAACACCATCACCGTCGCGCTGCCGGATCGGAAAGTCTTCCGCGAGGCGCTGTTGGCGGCACTGGAAGAGGCGCCGATCGCGGAATCGCAGTACCCGGCCAATCTCCCGGTCACGCCGTTCGAAGGCGGACTCCAGAACCGCTTCACGGTGGCCTCGGTATCGCCGCATGCGCTCTCCGATTCCGCGGCCGTCAAGTTCGACGTCGCGGTGACGACGACCTCGGGCACCTATCACTTCGCCGCGACGGTCGCGGGCAACACGCCGTGGTCGACCGCCACCGGCACGCGCAATGTCCCGGTCAACCTGCCAGTGCTGCTGCACGGCAAGACGCAGGCGCAGTACAACTGGTCGCTTTCCGGTCCGACTGGATCGGCGGCAACGCTGCTCGATGCCACGACGCAGAACCCGGAGTTCACGCCTGACGTCGCCGGCACGTATCAGCTCACCGTGCTCGACTTGGCCACTGCGAAGCCGGTCACGATCACCGTTCACGCCGGAACGTGGAAGGGCATCATCACCGGACAGGACGCCACCGGCCGTCCCGTGGCCGATGCGGCCTGCATGGGATGTCACGTCAAGAACACGCCGCACTTCGATCTCTTCACGCCGTGGGCGAAGTCGGGGCACGCCGAGATCTTCACGCAAAACATCACTACGCCAGCCGGTCACTACACCGCCGCATGCGTCGGCTGCCACACCGTCGGCTACAACGCCAAACCGGTGCAGAACAACGGCATCGATGAAGCACCCGACTGGAAGGCATTCCTGGCCACGAACCTGCTCACGGTCGGAACGGCCACGAACTGGACGACGACGCTGGCCAACTATCCCGCGACCGCGCGCATGGCCAACATCCAGTGCGAGAACTGTCATGGACCGCAGGACAGCGCGGCGCACATGAAGAAAGACGGCTCGCGCATGTCGCTCTCGTCGGACGTTTGCGGCTCCTGTCACGGAGAGCCGACGCGCCACGGGCGTTATCAGCAGTGGCAATTATCGAAGCATGCCGACTTCCCGACGGCGGTGGCCGAGGGGTTGGATCCGACGTGTGCGAAATGCCATAGCGCGCAGGGATTCGTGCAGTGGCAGGACACCGGATTCAGCACCGCGAATCTGAACGTCACCTGGACCGCGGACGAAGTGCAGCCGCAGACCTGCGCCGCCTGTCACGATCCGCACGACGTCGGCACCACCTCAAGCGACAAAAACACCAACGCTAAAGTCCGTATCACCGGCACCACGCCGCTGCTGATGGGCGGCTTCAAAGCAACGAGCGTCGGAACCGGCGCCATTTGCATGACCTGCCACAACGGCCGCCGCGACCTGCGCGACGACTCGCACTTCACCGTCGCGGACGCCACGCGCGCGCCGCACGAAGGACCACAGGCCGACATCCTCATGGGCCAGAACCTCTACTTCACCAAGGTTGGTACCCGAGGACTGCACTCGATGATTCAGGACTCGTGCGTGTCGTGTCACATGGAATCGACCGATCCGCCGTCCGCGATCGCGCTCCAGAATGCTGACGGCTCCTACGTCGGCACGAACCACGCCTTCGCAGCCAGCGACACCATCTGCAACAAGTGCCACACCAACATCACCAAGGACACCGTGCAGGCGCCGGTGAAAGCGAAGATGGATACGCTCAAGGCGCAGATGGAAACCGCCATCAAGAATCTGATGGTCACGCAGATCCGCGCCGGTAATTCCATTGACCTCAACGGCCTCAAGACCGTCAAGAACGCGTCTGACATCACGGGCGTCGAGTTCATCTCCAGTCACGGCCGTCAGGGAGTCAACGTCACGCTGACCGGCGGAACGAAAGTCAGCGACCTCTCGCTGGCCTCGGTCAAGATCGTTCGTCCGGGCGGCACGGCCGTCGAGCTCTACTCGGTCGCCGATCCGTCGATCGCAAAGGCCGGCTGGAACTACTTCATGGTGGCGAGCGACAAGAGCATGGGCGTTCACAACCCGGCTTTCGTCAATTCAGCGCTCGACATTTCGAACTTCGCCGTCAGTTCCTTCAACGCCTCGGCCACCGCAACCCCGGGCCCCGGCAACGTGAACAACGCCGCGATCGGCGGAGGACTCGGCAATGGTGCCGGAGCCGTCTCCTGCAAGAGCAATTACGTCTACTGGAGTGAGATGGTCGGCCACACCGCGGGCCAGGCTGGCAGCCAGTGGCGCACCGATCTCGTGGCGCGCAATCTCGAGTCGTCGACCGCGTCGCTTCGTTTCATCCTGCACCAGGCCAGCGGCGATCTCGAAGCCACCGGCACGGTCAACGGCAATTCGCAGAAGGCCTTCGAAGACCTGACCGCGATCATGGGACCGAGCAACATCGGCGCGCTGGAAGTCTGCTCCGATCGTCCTCTGCTCGTGGCCACGCGCATCTTCAACCAGGCCGACAACGGCACGTACGGTCAGTCCTACGACGGCCGCGTCGCCGACCTCGGCTACAGCGTCGGTCAGACGATCAGCCTGATCGGACTCCGCCAGAAGACGGGCACCTATCGCTCGAATCTCGTCGTCACCAACGGCGGCAAAGCGGAAGCGCAGGTGGCGATCAATCTGTTCGACGCGAATGGCAAGTCGCTCACGAGCTACAACCTGACGGTTCCGGTTGGCGCAGGCGTGCAGGATCTCGAGCCGTTCAAGAACCGGGCGAATGCGCCGGACCTCGATTGGGGCTTCGCGACCGTCACCGTGCTGAAGGGAACCAACGTTCTCTCCTCGGCATCGCTGATCGACATGAAGACCAACGACCCGACCACGATCCCGGCCAAGCAATGACCATCGTCACATCGTAAAGTGAGAGTGGCGGCTTCGGCCGCCACTCTCTTTTTGTAGGCTCATTGCGCTGCCTGGCACTCCGGCAGCATGATAGCCACCTGAATTGAAGGAGAAAAAGATGAATCGAAAATTACTCACCATCACGCTGCTCGCCCTCCTCGTCGCCTCGGTGTCATTCGCTGCCGCACCCGGCGCGGCCGACACGTACAAATCGAAGTGCGCCAGTTGCCACGGCCCGGACGGCAAAGGACAGACCAGCGTCGGCAAGGCCATGAAGGTCCAGGATCTGAGCTCGGCCGAAGTGCAGAAACAGTCGGACACCGATCTGCAGAAAATTATCTCGGACGGCAAGGGTAAAATGCCCGCGTACAAAGCCAAGCTGAGCGTCGCCGACATCAGCTCGCTGGTCGCCTTCATCCGCGGCCTGGCGAAACACTAAAAGCAACGCACCACAGAGACACAGAGAGCACAGAGATTTTTCTCTGTGTCCTCTGTGTCTCTGTGGTGATTCTTTTTTTGGGCCTCGTGCGCAACATCACATGATCGTGTGTTGCGCGACATGCGCGGCCGTCGCATCCCGACGCGATCATTCTTCGTATGGCGAACGAAGCGAAGCGTCTGCACACCAAGGCAATTCATGGCGGGCTCGATCCGGCGGCACATCGCGGCGCGGTGTCGGTGCCGATCTATCAGAGCTCGACCTTTGCGTTTCCTACCGCCGAGGAAGGGGCCGCGCGTTTTGACGGCACATCGAGCGGTCCGATCTACACGCGGATGGGAAATCCGACCGTGCAGGCTCTCGAAGAATGCGTCGCCGATCTCGAAGGCGGATGCGGCGCGATTGCCACGGCCACCGGCATGGCCGCCATCAGCACCGTCTTTCTGGCACTACTGCGAAGCGGCGATCATGTCGTGGCCACCGATCCGCTTTATGGCGCTTCCCGCGGATTGCTGACGCGCTACTTCTCGCGACTCGGCGTCACCTCGACGTTCGTGCCCGCCATCGACGCGGCCGCACTGACCGCGGCCATTCGTCCCGAAACGCGGCTCATCTACGCCGAGACGCCCGCAAACCCGACACTCGATCTCGTCGATCTCGTCGCCGCATCGGCGACTGCGCGCAGCGCCGGCATTCCGCTCGTCGTCGACAACACGTTTGCCGGACCGCATTTGCAGCGTCCGATCGAGCTCGGCGCGGATGTCGTTCTTCACTCGGCCACGAAATCGCTCAACGGCCACAGCGACGTCATCGCCGGCATCGTCGTCGCGCGCGATCCGTCGATGCTCGCGCCCCTGCGCGACGCCGCGATCACGTTCGGCTTCACCATCGACCCGCATCAATCGTGGCTCCTTCTGCGCGGCATCCGCACGCTCGGCATGCGCGTCGAGCGGGCGCAGACGAATGCGATGAGCATCGCCCGCTGGCTCGAAGATCACGAACAGGTAGCCTGGGTCCGCTATCCGGGTCTGCCGTCGCATCCGCAGTTCAAGCTCGCGCAACAGCAGATGGACGGACCGGGATCGATCATCGCATTCGAACTGCGCGGTGGCGTCACCGCGGGAAGCATCCTGATGAACAGCGTGCGCATGATTACGCTCGCGGTCTCCGTCGGCGGCGTCGAATCACTGATCGAACATCCTGCATCGATGACGCACAAGAGCGTGCCCGAATCCGAACAACGAAAGCAGGGAATCACAGCCGGCCTCGTACGCCTCTCGGCCGGCTGCGAAGACCTCGACGATCTGCTCGCCGACCTTACGCAAGCGATGGCGCACGTGACCGCGGCAGTGGGCTAGTTCATCTGCGAACATCTGCGTCATCTGCGGATAAAAGCCTTCGTCAGTGCTTCAGATAGACGCGCCCACCGTTTGACGCACCAACGCGTTCACAGCAAATGGCCAGTTGCGACATCACCGGCGCGTCGTCGGGAACATGCCAGAGGAAGACGTACGGCACCCGGGCGAGGTATGGCGTGAGATCGATCTCGCTCACCTTCGGGCCGGCGAGGTTCGTCTCGGGCTGCGCGATGCCGGCTCGGAATCGGATGGGAAAGTATCCGGCGGCGGCTTCGTAGTTGGCGATATCGACGGAGCCTTTCTCGACCGCCGCGTAATCGATGGCGTGCATCTGCACGGCAACGAACGATCCGTGCGGACGGACGTCGCGAATCAGGGGAACGAATGCCGTTCCGGGCCCGATCGCATCCGCGCTGCGTACGAGCTCCTCCACGCGCCGCGAGAGTCTGCGGTAACGCTGCGCGAGAAATCCGGTGTACGCGACGGAAACAACGGATAGCAGCATGACCAGCGCGATCGTGGCGCGCCGCGGCAGCCGAGGCGCCAGCCAGGCGATCGGCGAAAGGACGACGAAGAGCGCCATCCGCTCCATGATCATCGTCCCGCCCGACGATGCTGCCGGAGCGCGCGCGTAAACGACGATGAGCGCGATCGTGACGAGGATGAACGCGTCGCCTTCGCTCCATCGCCATCGCCGGCGGATCAACGTGATGATGATCAACGCGGCGATGCCGAGAAAAAACGCGAAGCCGAGCTTTGCCTGAAACTCATCGAACGTGAGCAGCACCCACATCCTCATGATGTAGCTGAAAAGACCGGCCGCCCTGACCGGCGCCCGCGCCAGCGAAGCACCCTGCACCCGAAAAAACCACACTAGCAGCGGCAGAACTGGAAGCAGCGAAACGAGGTGCCGCGCGTGGATTGCGATTGGCCGGCCGGGCAACGTTGCCAGCCAGAAAATGCCAATCGATCCGATGGTGAGGAGCGTCGACATCGGATGCGAGAAGTAGCAAAGGAGCAGCAGACCAGCCACGATGGCGATCGTGCGCGCGTCGGGCGTGTCGCGCCGCTTCCACCAGACCGCGAGCACGAGAAAGTAGAGCGCCGCACTGATGCAGAAGTTGTAGAAGCCCTGCTGCAAAAGAAGGTTGTATGCGAACGGGAACGCGAGGAAAGCAAAAGCCTGACGCTCCGGATTACGCGATTCATCGGCCGCGCCCGCGTATCTCCAGATCGCGTAGAGAAAGAGGAGCACGATGCCACTGACGAGGAGCTTTTCGGCGATCAGAGCCGGCACGACGAACATCAGAAGCGCCATCACGGCGTGTCCGAGCCAGTTCGGAAGCGGCCTCCAGTCGATGGCATACCAATCCGCGGCCGGACTGTGACTTCCCTTCACGAGCTGCTGCAGAATCCACGAGTTGTAAACGTGCGAAGGACCATCGGAGGTCGGCAGGTAGGACGCGCTCCAGATGGGGAGCAGAGCCAGAAGCGCGAGACAAACGTAGAGGCGGCGCAGCATCCCGCCTCTCAGCGTGTCTCTCATCGTGCCGGCAGCGCCTTCGCTGCCTCCTCGATCGCCGTCTTGAGGACTGAGCGGTGGCAGTTGTTCTCATCCTCGCAGAAGCAACCGATCGAGATTGACGTCTGTTGCGCCAATGCCGCCAGCAGCAGCACCGACTGGCGTGCCGCGGGATCGCTCTCCAATTCGCGCCGGTAGCGTTGCTGAAACGTGCGCTTGGACGCGTCATTGGTGGCCATGTCGTGTTTCTTCACCCAGGCCAGCAACTCGCGCGACGGCGCGACGACGGGAAACCAGACATCGAAGAAATCGAGCCGTGCGTACTCTTCCTTGCGCACGCCGCGCGGCGGAAAGCGGACGGTACCGATGCGAAGTCCCTCGTCCGGCTTTCGCGGAGAGCCTGCTTGATAGGTCCGTAACGACATCGCCAAAAACTAGCACAGTCTCCGTTTGGTGATCGCGCGCACAGTCAGTTGTGGCGCGTGACGCGGCAGCGAAGGCGGGCCGCACCGATCATCAGCGAAGGGAGAATTCCTATGAGCGTCGCCTTTGCTGTTGAAGAAGAAATCATCCAAACGACGCGCGTGGACACGATGCGCGCGGCGGTGTTTCACGGCGTCGATGACATTCGCATTGAGGAAGTCCCGCGGCCGCGCGCCGGAGCGGGCGAAGCGGTCATCCGCGTCACCATGACCACGATCTGCGGCACCGATCTGCACATCCTGCGCGGCGAGTATCCGGTCAAACCGGGCCTCATCGTCGGACACGAACCGGTCGGCGTGATCGAAGAGCTCGGCGCCGGCGTGACCGGCTACAACGTCGGCGACCGCGTCATCGTCGGAGCCATCACACCCTGCGGCCAGTGCAACGCTTGTCTCTCCGGCAACCTGTCGCAATGCGGACACGGCAGCGGATACGAAGCGATCGGCGGCTGGCGTTTCGGCAACACGATCAACGGCGCACAGGCTGAGTACCTCCTTGTGCCGAGCGCGCAGGCCAACCTGGCAAAGATTCCTGATGGCGTCACCGACGAACAGGTCGTCCTGCTGACCGACATCGCCTCGACCGGCATCGGGGGCGCGGAATCCGGTGGAATCAAGATCGGCGATTCGGTCGCCGTCTTCGCACAAGGCCCGATCGGTCTCTGCGCCGCACTCGGCGCCAAGCTGATGGGCGCCGCCGTCGTCATCGGTGTCGACGGCGACGACAATCGCATCGCCACCGCGCGCAAGATGGGCGTCGACGTCGTGCTCGACTATCGCACCACCGACGTGATCGCCGAGATACGCAAACTCTCCGGCGGCGGCGGGGTGGACGTGGCCATCGAGGCGCTCGGCACGCAAGCCACGTTCGAGAACGCACTGCGCGTCCTCCGCCCCGGCGGCACGCTGTCGTCGATCGGCGTCTATTCGCACAACCTGCAAGTCCCCTACGACGCCTACGCCGCCGGCCTCGGCGAACACCGCATCGTCACGACCCTCTGCCCGGGCGGCAAAGAGCGCATGCGCCGCCTCATCGAAATGGTCCGTCGCGGAAAACTCGATCTCACGCCGCTGCTGACACATCGTTTCAAACTGGCCGGCATCAACGAGGCCTATAAACTCTTCGGCAACCGCGCGGATGGCGTGATGAAGGTTGTGATTACGCCGTAAGCGGAAGGGGG
>DATAMS010000512.1:0-4333 GCA_036260495.1 Thermoanaerobaculia bacterium | reverse complement strand
CGTTGAAGTCGCCGATGGCCACGGAGAACATGGAGAGCGGAATCGAACCTGTCGTTAAGGTCGTGGCCGCTCCGAACGTTCCTGTCCCCGTGCCGAGCAGAATCGAGACGTTGTTCGAGTGTTCGTTCGCCACGGCCAGATCGCTCTTTCCATCGCCGTTGAAGTCGCCGATGGCCACGGAGAATGGAATCGTCCCTACCGAAAAGTTCGTGGCCGCTCCGAACGTTCCGGTCCCCGTGCCGAGCAGAATCAAGACGTTGTTCGAGAAACTGTCCGCCACGGCCAGATCGCTCTTCCCATCGCCGGTGAAGTCGCCGATGGCCACGGAGTACGGAGCCGAACCTGCCGAGAAGTTCGTGGCCGGAGAAAACACCGTGCAGGCGGTGGCCGGCGCGGTGTACGTAAAGTCATCAGCAGCGGTGTCGGCGCTGGTTCCCCATGCGGTGGCGACGCGGACGCTGACCGTGCCGCTGCCGGCGGGGCTGGTGGCGGTGCATTGCGTGGTCGAAGCGCAGCTCACACTTGTGCCGGCAGTGGCGCCGAACTTCAGAGTGGTCGCACCAACGATGAAGTTCGAGCCGGTGATCGTGACGACTGTGCCCCCGGCCGCCGGGCCAAACATCGGACTGATCTTCGTGACGACCGGCGGCGAGACCGTTAGCGGTCGCACGACCCGGGTGGCAGCAGCAAGGCCCAACGAGGTGAGAAGAAGTACACAAACGGCAAAAGCGTTTGCGAGAACGCGGTTGATTCGGGTGCGTCTGGACATGGTTAGGCCTCCTCGTGCGCGTTGGGAAATCCGGTTTCTGGGTTGAAAAAACCGGGGAGCGTTTTTGGCTTCGTGGTGGGGTGGAGATGTCGCAGACAGCGCGAGTCCGTCGACCGACGTAGCGAAGCAGAGCTGGCAACGGATGCAGCGCAACGGATACGGCAGTCAGAAAAGCATTCGGCAAGTGGAGACTTCGATGTGCGAAATTGGTCTGACGTAGCGGTGGCTCGATGCCGCTGTCGATGAGAAAACCGGTTATTTGAGATGAACCCAGGGCAATCTAGCATGGAGCCAATCCGTAAGACAGCTTGATTTGCAGAACAGCCCGCCTCCATTCGACCGATCTCCAAGGGCTTGTCTGTCAAAGGCGATGAGCTGTCGTCAATCTCGGGCGTGTTCCCCTCTGCTACCCTTCCCGTCGCATGAAATTGATCGTTGGTCTCGGCAATCCGGGGGCGGAGTACGAGCGCTCCCGGCACAACGTCGGCTGGTTGATCGTCGATGCGTTTGCGAAGAAGTTTCGGATTGAGATCGCGAAGCACGAGAAGAGCGCCATGACCGGAGAAGGTCGTGTTGCCGGCGGAAGCGTGAAGGTTGCCAAGCCGCTGACGTTCATGAATCTTTCCGGCGACGCAGTGCGGCTGCTCGTCAACGCGTATCTCGATTCGATCGACGATCTGATGATCGTGTACGACGATATCGATCTTCCGCTGGCGCGCTTGCGCATCAAACCGAATGGATCGTCGGGCACGCACAACGGCATGCGCTCGATCGTGGCCGCGCTTGCGAGCGAGCGCTTTCCGCGCTTACGATTTGGTGTTCGCGGTGCCGAGTATGGCGACGGGCGTCTCCGCGATTATGTCCTCGACGATTTCACTGCCGGGGAGACGCCGCTGGTTGAGCGGGGGATCGAGCGTGCGGTCGATGCGCTCGTTCTCTTTGCCCGCGGCGATCTGAAACGAGCGATGAACGAGTTCAACCGCGATATCGTCGAAACTGATGCGAAGGACGGCGGCGGAAAGGACAATGTTGAATGTTGATTGTTGAATGTTCGATGTTCAATGTCCCGACTTTGTCTCGCGTTCAACATTCAACAGCCAACATAGCCAACATTCAACATTTCGATTCTGATTCAAAAGGAAAAGACCCAACAAAATGAACATCCACACCCTCGGCGAGCTGCGCACTTCCGGATACCGCGTCGCTTCGATCAAGGACGAGATGCGGAAGAACCTGCTCGCGGCGATCGCGCGTGGGGAGAGCTTGTTTCCGGGCATTCACGGTTACGAGCGCACGGTCATCCCGGCCATTCAGAACGCCATCCTCTCGAGGCACGACATCATTCTTCTCGGCCTTCGCGGTCAGGCCAAGACGCGCATCCTTCGCTCGCTGACGAATTTTCTCGACGAGCGCATTCCGATCATCGCCGGATGCGAGATCAACGATTCGCCGCTGGTGCCGACGTGCAAACGTTGCCGGCGTCTCGCTGCGGAACAGGGCGACGATCTGCCGATTGCCTGGCTCACGCGCGACGAGCGTTATCGCGAGAAGCTGGCCACGCCGGACGTCACCGTCGCGGATCTCATCGGCGACATCGATCCGATCAAAGCGGCCAACCAGCGGCTCACGTACGCCGACGAAGAAGTGATCCACTACGGCATCATCCCGCGCACGAATCGCGGCATTTTCGCGATCAACGAACTGCCCGATCTTGCGCCGCGCATCCAGGTGGCGCTGCTCAACATTCTCGAAGAGCGCGACCTGCAGATTCGCGGCTTCCCCGTGCGCATACCGATGGACGTCGTCCTCGTCTTCAGCGCGAATCCGGAGGACTACACGAGCCGCGGCAACATCATCACGCCGCTGAAGGACCGGATCGACTCGCAGATCCTGACGCACTATCCGCAGAACATCGACACTGCCATGCGGATCACGCGGCAGGAGGCGTGGACCGATCGCGAGGGTGCGATCGAGATCGACATACCCGACTACATCAGCACGCTCGTCGAACAGATTGCGTTCGTCGCACGCGGCTCGGAGCTCGTCGATCAATCGTCGGGCGTTTCCGCGCGATTGACGATCGCGGCGATGGAGTTGCTGCAATCGAACATGGAGCGCCGCGCTGCGCTGACGCACGATCGGACCGTTTTTCCGCGCCTTTCCGATCTGGGCATGCTCCTGCCTGCGATCACGGGCAAAGTGGAAATGGTTTACGAAGGGGAGCAGCAAGGCGCCGAAGTCGTGGCCCGGAAGCTGATCGGCGAGGCGGTGGCGAAGTTGTTCGCGACGAAGTTCCCGGCAGTCGAGCGCGCGGGCACGGGCGGGCGCAATGAGCGTAACCGCTCCTACACCGACCTCGGCGACGAGGAGTTGGACGACGCCTTTGCAAGTCACCGCGGCCGCAAACAGAAGCCGCCTCCGCGTCACGAAGAAAAGCCGGCTGCGCCGAGCGAGCCGAATTACGATTCGATCCTGGCCTGGTTCGTTGAAGGCCACAAGATCACGCTCTCCGACGAGCAGTCCTTCACCGCGTACTTTGCGGAATTGAAGCGCGTGCCGAAGCTTCAGGAGACCGTCCAAAAGTACGTGCAGCCAAGCCACGATCGCGAGCTGGCGTTCTGGATGGAGATGGTGCTGGAAGGGCTGCATCAATCACTTCGTCTGGCCCGCGAAGATCTCGATTCGACGATCACGTTCCAGGAAATGATGAAGTTCAATGTGCTGCGGACCGTGAAGTAGCCGCTCTCCAGACTACAATTCCGCCCATGCCGAAAGTGACCGTCGAGATCCCGAATGACTTGGCGCGGCAGATCGACCGCATCATCCGCGACGGCTGGTTCCCCGATCAGGAAGCGATCATGCGCGAGGCGCTCTCCCACTTCGTCGATGCCAAGTCCTTCCTCGGCGATTCCCCACGCATGCTTCATCGCTTCGCCGCCGATGCGCTCAACGATTCCAAGCCGGAGGTCGCGCTGAAGTTCGTCAATCGCGCGCTGTCGTTTCTGCCAACCGACGAGATGACCGACTTCACGCTCTATCAAAACCTGATTGAGCTGCGCGTCCAGATTCTGCTGGTGCTCGACCGTACCGCGGACGCATTGACCACGCTCGAAGAAGCCCGCGAAAAGTTGCCAAACAATCCAACGATCGCGAAGTGGATCGAGAGATTGCAGAAAAAGAAGTGATTAGTGGATTAGTCGATTAGTGGATTAGGAACCTCTGGCTCAGACGAATCCACCAATCTACGAATCCACTTTCCTCCCCATGCGCCACCGTTACTCCTACCTCGACCCCGATCTCATCCGCCACCTTCTCGAGGAGATGGGGCTGCGCCGGCTCTTTAATCATCTGCTGCTGCAAAGCGGCGGCGACGTCGACGAGGCCATGCGATGGATGCGTGCGTTGCAGGACCGCGGGTACATCGATCCGAACGTCGATCTCGATGCCTTTTTCGCGCGGCTGATGGAAGAGAACGTGATCGGCCAGGATGCCAACGGCAACGTCGTCCTGGCCGCGGGCGGTGAGCGGCAGATCCGCCGCGATGCTCTCGACGAGATTTTCGGC
>DATAMS010000501.1:0-6202 GCA_036260495.1 Thermoanaerobaculia bacterium | reverse complement strand
CTGAGATGGACCTGCCCGACGGGGTTCGCGGCAAGTACTACGAGCGCTATCTGAAACGACGCACGACGTCGATGAACCGCTCGATGCCTCCCGGAACCGTGATCCCGGAGCTGGACTATCCCGATGTCGCCACCGCGGCTGCGTGGCTCTGTGCTGCGTTCGGTTTCGCCGAGCGGCTTCGCATCGCCAACCATCGATTTCAATTAACGATCGGAGAGGGCTCGATCGTCGTTGTGGAGCGGCAGGACAACGCTGGCGGACACAGGTCATCCACGATGGTGAGCATCGAAGGCATCGACGAACACTGCCGGCGTGCCGAGGAGAACGGCGCGAAGATTCTTCGTCCACCTGCGACGCACGTGTTCGGCGAGCGGCAATACACGGCCGAGGATCCGGGAGGACATCGGTGGACGTTCTCGGAATCGGTGGCCGATGTGCATCCGCGCGATTGGGGCGGAGAGCTCATCGCCGACTAGTCCGACTTCACTCCTTACAAAGTTTGGCTGCTTCCGCGGCGGGCCGGCGCAACATATCAACGTAGTAGTCCATGAGACTGCGCGTAAACGCCTGTTCGTCCGGCCGGATGAGCGGCACAATCCCGTTGATCCATCCATCGACGCACGACGCTTTCTTTCGATCGCTCCCGGCGCATTGCAGAAGGTTCGTGAAGGCCGTGCGGTAGACATCGAACTGGCGATGCGTAAGTGGCGGGCCGTGACCGGGGATGAGCAGCTCGAAATTCTTCTTGCCGATTCTGTCGAGTGATTCTTTCCAGCGCGGCGCGCAGGCGGTATCGAGAAACGGCGCCGGGAGCGTAACGAGATCGCCCGATGCCAGCACACCGCTCTGCGTGTCGAACAGCCATACGTCGCCAGCGGTCACGGCGTAGCGCTCCAGTCCGACTTCGAATTCGCGCCCGGCAATTTTCCGCACGCCCGGCGCATCGATTACGACATCAGGCGCAAGGTGCGCTGCATCATCGATCAGCGCCAATTCCGTGCGAAACCGCACCGCCGCATCGGGCGCCGTCGTCTTTGACGCAATCATCTCCTCGAGCTGACGGTGATAGTTCGCAAGAAATCCGGTGCGTGCTTCGGCGAGCGCATTGCTCGCGTAAATGGTGACCTTCGGAAATGCACGCCGCACGAGATCATTGCCGCCGATGTGGTCGAGATGCCAGTGGCTGTTCACTACAGCCGCAATGGACGCCTTCTCCGATGCCGCAAAGTCCAGCAGCGATTGGGTGTGCTGCACATGCCGGCCAGTGTCCATCACTACGAGTCCGTCAGGCGCGTGAAAAATCACGGTATTGCCGTCGGGCTGCGTTCCCGGCACGAAGCGGCCGCGTATGAGATGGATGCCCGGCACAACCTCGCTCTGCGCAAACGCAGACGGCGCGAAAAGCAGAACCGCGATTGACACCATTTGCGCTAGAGCGTTCACGTTCTTTTTTTGCATTGAGTCGGAAGATTAGCGCGGCCCCGCCAATGAAAATAGAAGTGGGCGCAGGTGTTTACGGCAAATTCACGCGCGTAATCACGCGAAGACAAGTCTGCGTTTCAACTTGTTGAAGTCTCGCACTCTTTATTTCCGTCAGGTTCCTCGTCTTGCTGTTACACTCCCGCGCACGCGGTCACGCCCATGATCGATCGAGCGCAGTCGCTGTTTCCGAAGTTCAGCATCTGCGCGGGTCGCCTCGCGCTCGTCACACTTCTCTCTTTCCTTTCCGTGGCGGCACAGTCGAAGCCTTCCGCAGGGAACATTCCGAACGACCCTTGCGCGCCGGCGTCGCTTGCATCCGCGGCAACGAAAGCCGGTGTGCAGGCTCGCTGCGCAAAGGTTCTCATCGCCGGGCTTCGAGGCAAAGCGGACGATCTGGCCATTGCATCGATTCTGGCGCGCAAGCTGGGGATTCCCGAATTTCGCCTGATGAGAGAGATACGACGCCTCAACAGCATCGCAGAGACGGCGCCGAAGCGATGGCGCGACTTGACGGTTGATGAGCTCAGCCAGTTGCTCGCCAGCGCCTCATCGGAAAAGGAAGAGGCCTCCGAGTCGCGCGAAGAGTGGATGCGCCGCCTCCTCGGCGACGAAAATGGGTTCATTCCGCCCGACGGTCTCTCACGCGCACTCGAACAACGAAAAGCACTCGTACATGAGACTTCCGACACGGTCCACGCGCAGCGATTTGTGCAATCGCCGATGACCGCGCTCCCATCCAGTCCAGCCGGCTGGACGAATCTTACCGGCTATGTTCATCCGGTTGGCAGGGTCAACGCGCTTCTCATTCATCCCACTTCGACGAACACAATGTGGGCTGGCACAGACGGCGGCGGGATCTGGAAAACGACGGATGCCGGAGCCACCTGGGTTGCCGCCAACGATTTTCTCGGCTCGCTATCCATCTCGGGGTTTGCAATGCGGCCGGCCGATCCTACGATCATCTACGCCGCCACAGGCGCGCAAGGCTCACATACCGGACTCGGTGGTGCCGGCGTCTACAAATCGACCGACGGCGGCACGACGTGGCCGCAATTGAGCGCCACCGACCCCACCGGCAATGCCGATTTTCAACACGTCTTCCAGCTCGCCATTCATCCCACAGACACCAATACCGTGCTCGCAGCGACGGACGGCGGCGCTTACTTGACGACGAACGGCGGCACCAACTGGACGAAAGTTCCTGCCACGACGACACGAGTGAGAAACGTGGCTATCCATCCCGCGAATGGAAATCTCCGCGTCCTGGCGATGGACGACGGCACCGTCAAAATTGCCACAGACGGCTCCACTTACAACACCTACACGATCGCGGCAAGCACAACGAGCTACACGCGTATCGCTTTGGCCCCGTCGGACCAGAGCATTATGTACGCGCTCCTCACGGCGAATGACGGTACGACGCATATTTACCGCTCATCGACGGGTGGACCCACTTGGTCGCAAGTGACTCCTCCGGCAGGCTTTTTCTACAACAGCTCTTACCTGAGATACACAGGCGGGCTGTGGGTCGATCCCACCAATGCGAACCACATAGGCGTCGTGGAAGGCTGGGCGATGGTCACCAGCGACGCATCCCTTCCAACACCGGCGTGGGGTCAGGCCGCTTCCGGGTGGACTGACTTTCACGGAATGGTGAGCCATCCCGGCTTCAACGGAACGACCAACAAGACCGTCTTTCTCTTTGACGACGGTGGCCTTTATCGCTGGACCAGCCTGGACACATTCTCGAACGGCCCACCGGCGTATTTGTCGGCGAACGGAATCGTTGCAACCGAGGCGTATAGCGCGGCGGGAAGAGGCGGCAATCTGGTTTTCGGAGCGCAGGATGTAGCCTTCCGCTTTTACACGACGAACGCACCGAGCGATCCCACACAGAAATGGCGCTTTGCGGGGGGCACGGGAGGAAGCGACGGCGCGATCACCGCTGCCGATCGTACAAACCCGCAGATCCTTTACGGCTCCACACAGGCCCTCGGCCTCTATCGCTCTACTGATGGCGGCCTGAATGCCTCATTAATCTGCCAGGGCATCACCGACATTACTTGCGGTGGTTTCACTGGGAACTCCGCGTTTATCGCTCCTTTCATTCTCGATCCTAATAACCAAAGCCGCATGCTCGCCGGAGCGGCCTCCTTATGGCGCTCGAACAATGTATCGAGTGGTGCGCCTCCCACCTGGACCGCAATCCATTCCGGTACAGGCAGTGTCGTTTCAGCGATTGCGGTTGCTCCTTCCAATTCCGACGTCATATGGGTCTCCTATTTCAATGGCAATGTCTACAAGACGGCAAACGGAACAGCGACTACGCCCACCTGGACGCCGGTCTCCACCGTCCCCGTGGGGTTCAAGTTGCGCATCCTCATCGACCGCACGGACGCCAACCGTGTCTACATCGGCCTCTCAGGTTTCGTAGCCAACCGGCTCGTTACAACACCTGACGGCGGCACGACCTGGTCGCCGGTGAGCGGCTTGCCAAACGCCAGCGTCATGTCGATTCAACAGCACCCCATCATTTCCTCGTGGCTGTATGCGGGCACGGCAGTGGGCTTGTTTGCAAGCGAAGACGGGGGCACGACCTGGAGCGCTTCCAACCAGGGTCCGGCCAATGTGCAGATTCAGGATCTCAATTGGTATTCCGAGACCGGGTCCAATGCCGTACTCACTGTGGCGACATTCGGACGCGGCATCTGGCAAGCCTCGGCGAGTAGTCTTGGCACGCCCGCCGGTCTGGTTGCCACTGCAGCCAGCACGACCAGCGTTTCGTTGACGTGGACTGCCGCCGCAAACGCCACCGGCTACAAGATCCTTCGCAGCAGCAATCTCTTTTCGTATTCGCAGATCGGCACCTCGGTTTCGCCGGCCTATACCGACAACACGGCATCCGCGGGCACTTCCTACCTCTACGTAGTGCGCGCAACGGATGGCTCCAACGATTCGCCGAACAGCAATGCCGACCTGGCAACGACGGTGATCTTCACCGATCCGACGCTAACCGCTGGCACGACTGCCAAAAGTGCGCACGTCAGTGAGCTGCGATCGGCAGTCAACGCCGTTCGCGCTCTTGCCGGAGTCGGGGCCATGTCATTCACGGACCCGGCTCTTTCGTCGTCGATCAACATCAAGGTCACTCACATTACGCAACTGCGATCGGCCCTCGACACAGCCAGGAGCACGCTGGCGCTCACTGCCGCCGGCTATACGGACACGACGATCACCGGCGGTATGACAAAGATCAAGGCCGCACATATCAACGATCTTCGACTGGGCGTGAAGTAGCCGCGCCCTTGGGGCCGGCGGCGCGGAACGCGGATAGGTGCGGTGAATCCCCCGCATCTCCGCGCCCCCGCGTGAGACGTCTCCCCGTCCGGAATGCTATGTTCGCAATCATGAACCGACTGCGCACGCTCCCCGCTCTCGCGCTTCTTCTGCTGGCCGGCATCGCGGCCGCGGACGACGCTCACGGCACCTTCCAGTTCGGCAAAGCGAAGTTCCAGATCGTGAACGCCATGGCCTGGCAACGCGAAGGGAAGGATCCGAAGAATCCGGTCACCGTCGTCGCCGCCGCCGATTTCAAGATCCAGCAGCAGGCGGTCATCACCGCGCTCGATCCCGTCAACGCGCTCATCGCGCAAATCGTGAAGGCCGAGCGCGGAAACTTCGTGATCATCACGCTTGCTCCGGCCGGACGTTGCGCGATCTTCGCCTTCCTCGATACCGGCAAGCAGATCGACCTCGGCGATTCCTTTTCCGCCAAGACGACAACGTCGACGCCGTCACACATCACCGGCGACTGCTCGACCGCGAAGCCGGAGAAGACACTCTTCGGCGATCCCTACGAGTTTCATCTGGCCTACGATCTTCCGGTCACGCCGAAGCAGAAACCGAATGCGCTTGCGGCGGGAGGCGGCGAACCGGGTCAGGCCTTCGCCGCACTCATCACCGCCATCCGCGCGAACGACTGGGACCATTCGTATCTTCATCTCCGCGAAGACGAGGTTCCCAAAACGGCTCCGAAGCCATCGGAGAAGAAGCAGTTCTTCGAAGGACTGGCCCTCAACTATCCGAAGACGGTCATTGTCACCGGTGGCCAGATCACTGGCGATGAGGCGCAGCTCCAGATCGAAGGAGCGAAGTACGACGGCGGCAAGATCAAGGGCGACATCCTCATGAAGAGAGCCGGCGGCAACTGGCGCGTTGCCGATATGAGCCTGTACGGCGCCGACTGATGTCCGAGAACTCCGCGCAGCTTGTGGCCGAGGTTGTGGTTCCGGATCTCGATGACACGATTGGCTTCCTGGTCGCGCTCGGATTCCGTGTCGAGCGGATCGATGGAACGTTCGCTGTATTGCGCTGGGATGATTCCTATCTCTTCGTCGCCGAGGACGCGGGAGCAACGACGACATCGCGATGGATCAACATCCGCGTCATCGTGCCGGACGTCGATGCGATGTGGACGAAGGCGCAACAGCTCGGACGCATCGTCAACATGATTGGCGATCGGAGCTACGGACTCCGCGACTTCATCGTGGCTGGGCCCGGTGGCGTGGAAGTTCGCTTTGCGCAGGTGATTTAGTCAAAGGCGTTTCACGCGGAGGCGCGGAGATGCGGAGAAAACCGCCGCGCCCTCGGTGCCTCCGCGTAAAAGGCTTTCGGCTGGCAAGCATTACGCTATCCTCCGCTCCGAACGCATGCGCTACCT
>DATAMS010000484.1:0-9416 GCA_036260495.1 Thermoanaerobaculia bacterium | reverse complement strand
CGCAACCTCGGCCTCCTCGGCGGCGGCCGCTCCGGCGATCTCCTCCTCTCGCTCTACAACACCGATCCGCGCCGCGAAGTGCGCAAGGCCGTCCTCGAATCGCTCTTCATCCAGAACAACGGCCACACCCTGGTCAACCTCGCCCGCAACGAAAAGGACCCCGAGATGAAACGCGCCATCATCGAGAAGCTGTCGGTAATGCGCTCGAAAGAAGCCACGGACTATCTGATGGAGTTTTTGAAGTAGGTTTTTCGGGGTGTGGGGAGTTGGGAGTGGGGTGTGGAAGAGCGGGATTGTTTGCAGTCTTCGCTCGTTGCCCAAATCCATCTCCCACACCCCACACCCAACTCCCACTACAGCGTCTGCGCAAACACCCAGCAAAGAAAAATTACGATCGGCACATGAAAGAGCAATTGCAGAATCGAGTACCCGGCCAGGTCCCGCGCGCGGACGCCGAGGATGCCCATGAGTGGGAGCATCCAGAAGGGATTGATCAGATTCGGTAACGCCTCGCCGGCGTTGTAGATCTGCACGGTCCACCCGAGATGCATGTGCCAGGCGTTGGCGGCGGCCATCACATACGGCGCTTCGACCACCCACTTGCCGCCGCCGGACGGAACGAACATGCCGAGGATGGCAGAGTAGATGGCGACGACGATCGGGAACGTCGATCGCGTCGTCACGTTCACGAACGCGTGCGCGAGATGTGCGGCGATCGGCGTCTTCGAGATCATCCCGAAGATGCCGCCGTAAAACGGGAACTGAATCAGAACCCCGGCCGTCGCCGGAACCGACTTCGTCACCGCGCGCAGAAACGAGCGCGGACGCCAGTGAAGCAGCAGACCCGCGGCAAGAAAGGCAAAGTTGAAGTTGTTGAGATCGAGCGCCGCGAGTCCGCCTTTGTCGCGAAATTGCGTGAACAGGAACCAGAACATCAGCGCGGCGATGAGGATGTTCAGGACTGGATTGTTCTCCAATCGCTCGGCAGGCGTGGCCGCGCGCGGTGCCTCGCTCACATCCTCGGCAATCTCAATTCCCATCGCCTGCGCCGTCCGCGCCTCGGCCTCGCTTGGCGCAGAGAAGTAGGCGACCAAAATCGAAACGAGCACGAGCACCGCCGCCATCACCATGCTCTGCCAGAGAAAGATCGTCTGCGTCAGCGGAATCACTCCGGTGATCGGAAGCAACGCCGGCGGAATCGACGATTTGGTCGCCTGCAACAGCGCCGCGGACGATGACAGCCCGAGCGCCCAGACACTGCCGAGCCCGAGGTAGGCGGCGGCGCCGATGGCGCGATAGTCGGCATCGACACGCTTCGTGATCTCGCGCACCAACAATCCGGTGAAGACGAGCGAAAGGCCCCACGACAACAACGAAGAGAGCATCGCGAACGCCGCCACGAACGCCACCGCGCCGCGCGCCGTCTTTGGAATCGCGGCCAGCCGCCGCGTGAGTGCCGCAACCGGCGGCGCCGAGGCGACAACGAACCCGCCCACGATCACGATCGCCATCTGCATCGTGAAGTTGACGAGCGACCAGAAGCCATTGCCAAACTCCGTCGTCAGCGTGACCGGCTTCACGCCACAGCCAAGTCCCGCGACGAACACAATCACGATCGCCGCAAGCGCGAAGACAAAGGCGTCCGGAAACCACCGCTCGCAAACGTCAGCGATGCGTGAGCCGGCACGGGCGAGGAAGGGTGGGCGGCGCATGAAAACCGATTGTAAACGCGGGCATCCGCTGTTCAGGACCCTTTGCTTTGGGCCGGCGGGACGCTTGCGTTGCGTCGTCGCGAATCTGCCCAGTCTGCTTGTTAGACGGCGCCCGCGCGAAAGGCGACCTGCGCTCGACTTGTATTACCTATGGCTTTGCCGAGCTGTGTAGCGCCGAGAAGATCAGCCTGTTTCCGAACGGATCCTTCACCGGCATATCTCTTCCCCACGGCTGATCGTCGATGCCGGGTCTTGCGAAACCGTACTCCTTCGAATTCAACTCAGCGTGGAGCGCATCGAGATCCGTGGTCTCGATCCTGATCGCGGCGCCCGGCGAGGCATCGCCATGATGTTCGGAAAGATGCAGCACACAACCATCTCTCGAAACCTGCATGTAGAGGGGGAGGCTCGGTTCGAAGCGATGCTCGAAATCGACGGCGAAGCCAAGAAAGCCGGTATAGAACTCCTTCGCTTTTGCTTCATCGAAGATTCGCAGGATCGGAATTGGGTTGCACAGGGTCATTAAAAATCCTCAAGAGTCACTTGACTGGCGAGTAAGACATTACGGCCGGAGTGAATGACGTTCAAAGAAGTTTGGGAGACCGAAATAAAGAGTTTTGAATAGATCCTCGTATCCTTTGTATGGAATGCGAAGCAAGCCTTGAAGGTCTGAAGGTACGCTGCCCGTGTCAGGTACCTTCCCCGTGCCTTTTCGCGCCGGACCGGCATACTCCGTAACGATCATTGGTTTCTTGAACGCGTGGGCAATGCCGACTTCAACATAGACGTTCGGCTTATTCAGCGTTCCCATATTGTCGAAGAAGCAAAAATCGGCATTCTGAATACCGGAGACAATATCGCCGAACAGGCCTGATGCGGATAAGTCGTACCCCGACCAACGCAACTGAATGTTGTACGGCGTGAGTAGCTGAGCCAGGTTGTAGCGAAGGGTCTTCTCAATGCCAGGCAGGAAACGATGTCCAATGAAGCATGTGAGCTTCCTGGTCGAGGATGAGCCACCTAGACCTTGCAAAAACGGGAACTCTGATCCGTCGATCTCCCTCAGATGGACGATTCGGAGAGGTCCAAAACCAGGCACCATTACGCTCTTGGGAGATTTCGCGAAGAGCTTCGCCGAAACGGAATCGTGTATCGCTGTATTGAGCTCCGCGATCGAATCGTGGTACTCGTCCTGATTGATGGCGCCGGCGAGGAGCCGGCTCTCGAGGAACTCGCAAAGAAACCGACGGGTGAACGTCGCCGGTTTGGTTGTCATTATCCTAACTTCTTATAGGTGTTAGCGAACATACGAAGCGCCGCAGTGTCGCGCAAGTCTTTGCTCGCCATGAAGCGAGTGTTTTTCGACGCCGTCGTGATCTTTGCCTTTGAACGTGAATTGCGTCCCTCACCTGTCTTCCGATGAGAAGGCGCCTTCCTGGATACTGCCGCCTGTTCGGCGATTACGACTACGACCTCGGCTTTGCCTGCCATTGCGTTCTCCGGCGCTGATTTTACCACGTCAGGCTGACTGGCAACCCACCTACCCCATCAAACCCGGCGGCATCCCCTTCATCATCTTACCGAACTTTCTTGCGCCGAAGCCTTTGGAGAAGCTGCGCATCATCTTCTTCATTTGCAGGTATTGCTTGAGGAGTTGATTGATCTGTTGCACGGATGTGCCCGAGCCTTTGGCGATGCGTTTTTTGCGTTTGCCGTCGATAACTTGCGGGAACTCGCGCTCTTTTTTTGTCATCGAGTCGAGGATGGCTTGCATTCTCACGATCGCTTTTTCGTCGATGTCTTCTTCGCTGATTTTGCCGGCGCCTGGGAGCATGTTTACGAGCGAGGAGAGAGGGCCCATTTTCTTGACTTGCAGGAGTTGCGAGCGGAGGTCTTCGAGCGTGAACTTGTCTTTGGCGACGCGTTGGGCGAGGCGTTCGGCTTCTTTGCGGTCGATCTCGGTCTCGACTTTCTCGATGAGCGAGAGAACGTCGCCCATGCCGAGGATGCGCGAGGCCATGCGGTCGGGGTAGAAGACGTCGAGGTCGGTGTACTTTTCACCGACGCCGACGAGTTTGATCGGGCGGTTCACGACTGACTTGATGGAAAGGGCCGCACCACCGCGGGCGTCGCCGTCCAGTTTGGTCAGGACGATGCCGGTGACGCCGAGGCGGTCGTCGAACTCTTTCGCGGACTTGACCGCATCCTGGCCGGTCATGGCGTCGGCGACGAAGAGGATCTCGCTCGGACGTGTGTCGCGCTTGATCGCGTCGAGCTCCGCCATCAGCTCGGCGTCGATGTGCAGACGGCCAGCGGTGTCGAGGATGACGGTGTCGTACAGAAGCGTGCGGGCGTCGGTGACGGCGCGGCGCGCGATCGACTGCGGATCGCGGTCATCGCCGAGCTCGAAGAAGGGCACGTTGACGCCCTTGGCCACGATGCGGAGCTGCTCGATTGCGGCGGGACGATAGACGTCGCACGGCACGAGCAGCGGACGGCGTCCGCGATTCTTGAGGTGCAGAGCCAGTTTCCCCGAGGTGGTGGTTTTGCCGGAGCCCTGAAGGCCGGTCATCATCACGACCGCGGGCGAACCGACCAGCGCCAGGCCCACTTCGTTCCCGCCGAGGAGCTCCTGCAGCTCATCGCGGACGACTTTGGTGACCTGTTGCGCCGGCGAGAAGGCGGTGAGCACGTCCTGGCCGACGGCCTTTTCGCGGACGCGATTCGTGAATTCTTTGACGACTTTGAAGTGAACGTCGGCTTCGAGCAGCGCGACGCGGATTTCCTTGAGAGCGTTGTCGATGTGCCACTCGTTGAGAGCGGCCTCGCCGCGCAGAGTCTTGAAGACCCTGTCCATCTTGTCCTGCAGGTTGTCGAACATAGCGGAGGGTTAAACGCCGGCTGCGCCGAAAAAATCCGGAGAAATCTCCCGCGCAGCGCGGCGGCGCGGGGTGAATCGCGAAGGCGCCGTCACTCTGCAGGATCTCCAGCAAGCCAGCCGCGCTCCTTGATGAGAACGCGGCCGGCAAACCTCGGCACCATTCACATCGGAATCCGTCCCGGTGTCCATGGTGCGCCGCGCGCATTCATCTGTTTTTCCACATCGGCCAGATCCACTTCGATCAGTTTGTGCAGCCGGTCGAGCAGCGGGCCGGTTTGTTGTTGGGCGATGGCGAGCGCTTCGCGGTGCGTGGCTGTTGGCGGCGCGGTCGTCGTCAGGCCGTTGACGGCGGTGTTGACGCGGTCGAGCAGCGACGGCGCAAAGGGCTCGTTTGCGCGGCGCAAGATCGGATCGCCGTTGAGTTGGTCGTTGATGTCGCGTAATGACGCGTCGATCGTGTTCACCTTCGCCAGGAGTTTCGGATCGGGGCCAGCGATTTCGTCGAGTGCCCGGCGGATGTACTGGATGCGCGTCAGCGACTCCTGCGTGACGCGCGCGGCGCCCATCAGCGTGCGTTGCAGCGCGGCGGCCTTTTTCTGGAAGTCGAGAACCGTCGCGCGGTCGCTCTCCTTCATGATCGAGAGGTAGAGCGGGACGACGTTGAAGGTCTGCGGCGTTCCGAGCGGAGTTTCGACGCCGTCGATGCGCTTGGCGACGCGGACGGTGTACTTGCCCGGCGCAACCAGCGGTCCGCCCGGCGGCGGCGAGAAAACATCGGCCTCCGGCTCTTTCAACTCGATCGGATTCGGCGGCGGATAACGAAGATCCCAGGCCACGCGATGGAATCCTGCCTTGGCCGGACCATTGACGCGGCGGATCACGTTGCCCTCTTCATCGCTCACGATCATCACGATCGCCGGCTCAATCTCGCGATCTTCGGCGCGCAGTTGATCGAGCGTCGGATACGGCGGCAGCGCGTGGCCGGGCTCGTTGCTCTTGTCCTGATCGATCTTCGACTCCGCTTCCTGGCGCTGCTTGCGGCGGCTCTTCAATTCGTCTTTGAGGTAATAAGTGAAGACGGCCCCGAACGGCGGATTCGGCGCGGTGAAGAACGATGCGCCCTGAAATGACTTGCCCGGCAATCCGTACTGCGCGCGCTCGACGAAGAGATCGGCGTCGCGCGTCGGGAAGAGCGTCGCTTCATTCGCGGCGATCGCCGGCGTCATCGCGCGCAGCGGACCGACGTCATCGAGCACCCAGAAGCCGCGGCCGAACGTGGCGATGACGAGGTCGTCGTGGCGCTTCTGGAACCAGAGATCGCGCACGGCCACGGTCGGGAAATTGCCTTTCAGTTGGAACCACGACGAGCCGCCGTTCTGCGAAACGAAGAGGCCATACTCCGTTCCGGCAAACAAGAGCTTCGGATCGACGCGATCCTCGACGAGCGCGTAGCTCATGCCGCGCGAGGGTAGGTCGCCTGAGATCGACGTCCAGGTTTTTCCGCGATCGCTGCTCTTCAACACGTACGGTTTGAAATCGCCGGTCTTGTGATTGTCGAACGCGGCGTAGACGACGTTCGCGTCATGCTGCGATGCCGCCAGGCACGAGACGTAGGTCATGTCGGGCACGCCGGCGATGTGATCCACCTTCCGCCAGTTCTTCCCGCCATCTTCAGTGACCTGAATCAGTCCGTCGTCGGTGCCAACGTAGATCAGCCCTTCCTGCAAGGGCGACTCGGCGAGCGAAACGATGTTGCCGTACCACGACGTCGATGCGCCCTTGGCCACGGCATCGACGCCCCACACGCGTCCCATCACCGGCAGCGTGTTGCGGTTGATGTGGCGGGTGAGATCGGGGCTGATCGCTTTCCATTCGTTGCCGCGGTCGTCGCTGCGGAAAAGATATTGCGCCGCGAAGTAGAGGCGGTTGCTGTCGTGCGGACTGACGATGATCGGCGAGTCCCAGTTCAGGCGCAGCGGATCCATGCTGCCCGTTGGCTGCGGCTGGATGTCGAGAATCTCACCGGTGCGTTTATCGAATCGCACCAGGCCGCCGTTCTGCGATTCGGCGTAAATCGTGTTCGAGTCTTTCGGATCGGGAACAGAGCGGAATCCGTCGCCGCCCTGCGTCACATACCAGTCTGCGTTGCTGATGCCCTTCGCGTCGGTCGTGCGCGTGGGCCCGCCGAGGGAGAAATTGTCCTGCGTGCCGCCATAGACGCTGTAAAAAGGAAGGGCGTCGTCGGCGGCCACGCGATAAAACTGCGTGACCGGCAGATTGGCCTTGAAGTTCCACGACTCGGCGCGGTCGAACGATTCGTAAAGGCCGCCGTCGCAGCCGATGATGAGGTGATCGCTGCTGGCGGGATCGATCCAGACGATGTGGTTGTCGGGATGCTTCCACTTCTCGTCGATCTTGCGCCACGTCTTGCCGGCGTCATCGCTGACGCGCACCCAGACGTCGGCGGCATAGATGCGGTCGTCATCATTCGGATCGACGAAAAGCTCGCCGTAGTACTGCCCCTGAGCGTTGTAGTCGTTCTGCTTTTTCCACGACGACCCGCCGTCTTTGGAGACGAAGATGCCGCCCGCCTTGCGCGTCGATTCGATCGTGGCGTAGACGACTTTCGAATTGTGCGGCGCGAGCGCCAGGCCGATGCGGCCCATGTCTTCCTTCGGCAACCCGTCCTTCAACTTCGTCCACGTCTTGCCGCCGTCGATCGACTTCTGGATCGAAGATTCCGGACCGCCGTCGATGAGCGTGAAGACGTGACGGCGCCGCTGGTACGCCGCGGCGAAGAGGATGTCGGGGTTCGTAGGATCGAGCACGACGTCGGTGATGCCGGTGTTCTCGCTGATGTTCAACACGCGATTCCACGTCTTGCCGCCATCCGTCGTTTTGTACAGCCCACGATCGCCGCCCGGCGCCCACAACGGTCCCTGCGCCGCGACATAGACAATGTTGGAGTCGCGCGGATCGACGACGATTTTGCCGATGTGCTCCGACTTTTCGAGCCCAACGTTCTTCCAGCTCTTCCCGCCGTCGATCGATTTGTAAACGCCATCGCCGATCGACACGGAACGCTGGCTGTTGTTCTCGCCCGATCCCACCCAGACCACGAGCGAGTCGTGCGGATCGATCGTCACGCAGCCGATCGAAAACGACTTCTCACCATCGAACACCGGCTTGAACGTCGTGCCGCCATTCGTGGTCTTCCACACGCCGCCGCCCGCGGTAGCCACGAACCAGACGCGCGCATCTTTCGGATCGACGGCGAGATCGATGATGCGCCCCGAGGTGAGGGCCGGGCCGATCTCGCGGAGCTCGAGGCCGGAGAAGGTTTTTTCGCCGTATTTGGGTTCTTTCTCCTTTGCGTCTTTTTCTTTCGAGGCCGGCGCGGGGGCGTCAGCCTTCTTCGGTGGCTGGGCGTTGAGAAAAACTCCGAACGAAAAAAAGACTGCGAGGACGGTGAGACGCTTGGTCATCGATAACCTCTCTTGATTTTCCTGTGATGCGGTTCCGAAGATTCGCCGCACTGGCAGGCGGCAAGACTCTCTAGGCGGCAGGACGCGATTTCAACGCTTCGACATCATGAATCACGCGATCGATGTTTTCCGGCTTGAGGAACGCGTCAAATCCGTGCGCGAATGCATTACGAAATTCCATCGCACGTGCAAAGTTGTCGTATTGATCATCGTCGATCAGGCCGAGTGCATATAGTGATTTCAAAACTGATCCCGTCGACTTTCTCTCCACCTCGACACCGCTGTCTAGTGCCATCCGTCGAAGGATTGCTTCCGCGGCCGTCCAAGCCGTCAATGCCGCCGAGTCGTAGCGCTCTTCCTGACGGAGCAATTGCGCGTCACGAAGGAGATAATCGACGCGATCGATATCAACAAGCACTCCGTATCCTGGTACTTCCCGCGAGCTCGCCGGGTTGACGACCACCAGCTCAAGTCTCCAGCCTGGGCTCGACTCAATCCTTTCTGCGAGTGGTACGAGCGAACCTTCGGTCAGATCTCTTGATGATTTGACTTCGACCACGACGTTGTCATTGGCCGATGTGGCAATGATGCCGGGCTGAAAGGGTGACAGGAACTGCGGAACATCGTTTGAATCAGGCCGAGTGGAAACGTGGTAACCCTTTTGCCGATACTCCGTGGCAATTTGCTCGAGTTTCGCATTCTCAAGCTCTGTCTGTGTCATTTCATCACCTCGATCTCGCCGGCCCAATCGACGAGAATGTTAACGAAGTCGGCTCCCGTTTCGAGTGCCCGGGCAAATGCGGCTGATACATCCACTCGTGCGAATTCATCGAACGACCGTTTGCTGACCACCAAGTCTGCGATCAGGTTGTCATCCGTGTACACCACGCCTTCCAATCCGTCCAGAATCGCTTTCAGGATGTTATCGACATCCAGCGAATCGCCTCGAAAGTAGTATCCGATCCGAACGCGAATCGGTTCACTCCAGGGCAATTCATGGGGAGTCGGAACCTCAAGTGCTTTCGCGCGAATTTCTTCACGCCAGTCCCGGCGTTTTTTTCGATCACGGGATTGTCTTGATACCGGTGTAGCAAACACGAACAGCTCGAACGGTAGCACGCGCTTAGTTTATGCGGGTTCATTCCTTCTCCAGGCGTGGACCTTTCCCCGTGATCGAGATGTCCGCCTCTTTTGCCAGGCAACTCCGCGCCGTGCTGCGCACCTCCGCGGTGGGTGCTCGAGGCGCAGATCGACGTGGCCCAGTCCGCACGATCGTTTGTACGTCTGCTTCGACGGCCAGGAAGAGCGCGAGGAGTGCAGCAACGCGGCGGTGAGGAC
>DATAMS010000435.1:0-23284 GCA_036260495.1 Thermoanaerobaculia bacterium | reverse complement strand
TCATCAGGCCGTCTGCTTCATGAAACCCGACATGCTCGAGAAATTCGCGATGCGCGATGCCGGCGACGAGCCAATCGCGTTTCATTGTCGCTGCCAGAATCGCGAGCTCATTCAGCATGACGCGTGCGACTCGTTTGCGCCGTAACTCTTCGGCAACGACGAGATCGATGATGCGGATCGCGTCCGGCTCGAACTGCATCGATAACGTCGCAACGAGCTCGCCAACGAGTTTGCCGATGAGCCCGGCAGCCGGCGCCGGATCGCCGCCGTTCTGCGCCGCAAAGGCGCTCAGTGCGGCGGAATCGCCTGCCTCAACCGGCCGGACAAAGAGCTTCTGACCCTTCACGTTACTGTCAACGGTCGCACCAAAAAGATGCGCTCGTCATCCCTCAAACCCGCTCCTGTCATGCTTTTACAGCATACCAAGCTCGGGCAAATAATACTTGACAATGATTCGCGGCGAACTACACTGCCGGAATCCTCCCAGCAAGCATTTCAACAATTATTCCGTGAGTGTGAACGATGAACGTGCAAGAAGCGATTGCTGATTTTCTGCAACATGGACAGGCTGAACGCAATCTCTCCGATCGCACGATTCGCGCCTATCAGTCGGACTTAAGCCAGTTCCAGGTCCACGTGGACGGCGCGGCGATGGTCGACATCACGCCGGATCACCTCGAGGGATATCTCGACAAGCTCGGCACCGGCCCGTATCGCGACACATCGATCCGCCGCAAGGTCGCCGCGCTCAAAGTCTTCTTCCGCTACCTCGAAGAAAAAGGGATGTTTCACGAGTCGCCGGCGCGGCGGCTGAAGATCCGGAAGCCGGTCGAGAACCGCGTGCCGACGGTCCTCTCATCGCGCGAAGTGCGCGCGCTGCTTTCCGCGCCGAAGGATCAGATCGGCGCCCTTGTGGGAACCCGCGATCACTCTGCCGGCGGTCGCAATCGTTACTTCTGCGCGGTGCGCGACAACGTCATCCTCGAGCTGCTCTTCTCCACCGGCATCCGCATCGGCGAGCTGGTTGCGCTCAATGTGACTGACGTAGGCGTCGAGAACAACCAGATCCACATCATCGGCCGGGCTACACGCGGACGCACGGTGACGATCACCTCGCACGTCGTCATCGAAGCGCTGATGAACTATCTGGAGATGCGCAGCGAGCGCAGCCTGACGAACGATGCGCTCTTCGTCGGCCGCTCCGGGACGCGCCTGACGATTTATTCGATCGAGAACATTTTCAAGAAGCACGTGCGGCTCGCCGAGATCAAGCGCCACATCACGCCGCACGCGTTGCGTCACACGATGGCGGCGATGCTGGTGTCGTCCGGCGCCGACATCCGCGACATCCAGGAAATCCTCGGGCACGCCTCGATTCTCTCGACGCAGGTTTACACGCGCCTGCCGATCCAGAAACGACGCAACCACACGCCCGCCGATCCGGCGCGCATCCTGGTCGAGCCGCATTCGCCGCGGATGTCGATCAAGAAAATTTCTTGAAAGGCGTTTCACGCGGAGACGCGGAGAACACCGAGAAACGCTATTGCGGAAGCCGTTCCTCCGGCGTCCGCACCGGTGAGCGATTGCCGTCTTTGTCGATGGCGCGCACGCCCATGAACACGTTGTCGATCGTGAAGTCCTTGAACGTGTAGCGGGCCACTTTGCCCACCGGGATCACTTTCTCCCAATCGTCCGACGTCGTTTCGCGGACGACAATCTCGTAGCCGGCCAAGTCCGCGTCCGTGCCCATGTCCCAGCTCAGCGTCGTGTCGTTCGTCACGGCGCCGGACGCTTTCACGTTGCGCGGCGCGGCCGGAGCGCAGGCGCCGGTGATGAGCGCGACTGCGTTGACCGAGGCGACGACGCGCATGTAGTCGGGAGAGACGAATTGGGGGAGATCGCCGTACTGCACGCCGTTCTCCACGCGCACCGTCTGGTGCTCGTGTTTGTAGTCCTCGTTCGCCTCGCTGAAACGGATGGCGGGGAAGCCCTTCTCGAAGAACGGAGTGTGATCGCCGCCGCGTCCGAAACGATCGAGCCGGTAGATCAGGCGCGCGTTGACGTGCGGCAGCCAGACGCGCGCGCCATCGCGTACGAAGCGCGCCCAGTGCCGCGCCGATCCTTCGCCGGCACCTTTCGGATTCGCCGAAAAAATGCGCACCGTGTGATTGTCGATGTCGCCTTCCCCGCCGACCGCGCCGCCGACGATATCGTTCGTGATCATCCCTTCGACGTTCCACTTTTTCGCCACGGCTTCTTCGGCCAGCCCGCGCGATCCCAACAGTCCCTGCTCCTCGCCCTGGACGGCGACGAGCATCACCGTCGCTTCGAGCGGATGCTGCGACAGCACGCGCGCCAGCTCCATGATCACGGCAACGCCCGACGCGTCATCGTCCGCGCCGGGCGCATCGAGCGTCGCGTTCGCGTTGTCGGAGTTGATCGAGTCGTAGTGACCGGTGGCGATGTAGATGCGATCGGGATCGGCCGTGCCTTTGATCGTGGCCACGACATTGATCATCTCCACCGGCTCGTTCTTCGTGCGCACGCTTTTCTGCATCGATGACTGATAGGCGACCGTCATGTGGCCGCTGCTCGCCGAGGCGATACGCGTCATCTCGTCGAAGATCCACTTGCGCGCCGCGCCGATGCCGCGCGTCGGCGACGTCGTATCCGAGAGCGTGTGCCGCGTGCCGAAGGAAACCAGCTTCTCGACCGTCTGCTTCATCCGCGCTCCGTCGAGCTGGCCGGTGATTGCGGGGACATCCGCGCACTGGGCGTGAAGCGTGGCGGCGAACAGAAAAAGGGCGGAGGCGTTCAGTAGTCGGCGCATGCCGAACATCGTACCTCCGCGACGAAACAGCGCTACCATCTTCCGGTCCCATGTCCCTTCGGCGCGGCGTGCTCATCCTCCTGCTGATTTCCGTCCCGGTTGCGGCGCGCGTTTTACCTTCCGGCGTCCGCCCCTTCCGCAGTTATGGCACCGAGGCGGGACTGGGTAATCTGGCGGCAATGCGGCTGGCGCAGGATGCCGCGGGGTTTCTCTGGGTGGCCACGCAGGACGGCGTCTATCGATACGACGCCAACCGCTTCGTGCGTTTCGGACTCGACGAAGGATTGCCTTCGAGTTACGTGCAGAACGTGCAGGCCGCGAACGACGGAAGCGTCTGGGTCAACACCTACGGCGGACTGGCCCGCTTCGATGGCCGGAGATTCGCCGCCATCGCTTCATCAAAGAGTCCGATCAACGCATTCTCAATCGATCAACAGAACAACGTCTGGGTCGCCACCGCCGATGGGATTCTGCGCGGCGATGCCACGCATGGTTTTGCGAAAGTCGCCGGCTGGCCGGATGGCGAAGCGACGACGATCTGGTGCGGGAGTCGGGAGTCGGGGGTCGGGAGTCGGAGCGAAAACCGGAGCACTGCGCCCGCCTTTGCTCCGACCCCCGACTCCCGACACCCGACACCCGTAATCTGGTCTGCCTCACGCGATCACATCGGCCGGCTCGCCAGCGGCGCCTGGACCTTCTGGACCAACCCTGGCGACGAGCGCATCGACGCCATCGTCGTCGATCGCAATCACACTGTCTGGGCGCGGAGTGCGGCGCATCTCTGGGCGAAAAACGATGCGGATGCCGCGTTTCACGATGAAAGCGCCGCGCTCCCCGCAACGAGCACGAGCGGCTATCTCGCTCTCGACCGCCGCGGCAATCTCTGGGTTCCCACCGATCGCGGCGTGGCCGTTCACGACGAGAACGGATGGCGCGTCATCGGCGCCGCGGACGGCTTGCCGATCGAATGGTCGCGCGACGTTCTCGAAGACCGCGAGGGCTCGATCTGGATCGCCAGCCTCGGCGTCCATCGCATGCTCGGCCGCGGCGAGCTGACGACGTACGATCGCCGCGCCGGTCTGCCGAACGCCGTCACCTGGTGCTTCGTTTGGGATCGCGATCAACATCTCCTCACCGGCACCGACCTCGGCCTCGCGCGCTCCACCCCAACCGGTTGGGAGACCGTCGCCGGCACGGCCGGTCATCAGATCCGCAGCGTCGTCGAAGAAGCCGATGGCACGCTCTGGGCTGGCGGAAGCCCCGCCGAAGTGTTGCGCCTCGGACGCGCCGGAAGCGTGCGTAAGTACGCGGTCGCCGGCCGAACCGTGTTGAAAATCGTTCGCGATCGCGATGGCACGCTCTGGGTGGCCACGCGCGGCGGCGGCCTTCTGCGGAAAGGCGCGAACGAAGATCGCTTCACACCGATCGCCGTTCCCAACGGATCCGTCGGCGAGACCTTTCGCTGGCTCACGCTCGATTCGCGCGGCCGGCTTTGGGCTGCCGGCGAGCGCGGCATCGCCTGTCTCGACGCCGGCGTCTGGCGACGCTACACGACGCGCGACGGACTGGCGCACGACCACGCCGCCTACATCATTCAGACTGCATCGGGCGATTTCTGGGCGGCGTACTTCGAGCCGCTCGGCATCGTTCGTTTTTCCGTCGACGCGAACAACACAATGCACGTCGTCGAGCATCTCGACCTTCGCCGCGGACTGGCTACGAACAAAGTCTTCATGATCGGTGAGGATGCGCGGCGGCGTTTGTGGGTCGGCACCGGCGTTGGCGTCGATCTCGTCACCAGTTCTGCAAACGGCCCGCTCATCGAGCACCTCGGCATGGCCGACGGTTTGTCGGGCGACGACATCGACGCGATGGCGTTTCTGGCCGGCGCCGATGGCGAAGCGTTCATCGGCACCAGCTCCGGATTCAGCCACTACGTTCCGCGCGCCGATGCGCCGGGCATCGAGCCACCGCCGGTGCGGATCACATCGTCATCGGTCGGCGCGAAACACGATTTCTCCGCCGCCTTCGCCGCGCTCACCTACCTCAAACAGGATCTCATCGAGTATCAAGTACGTCTCCTCGGGCTCGAAGAAGAATGGCGCCCCGCCGTTTCGCGCGAGGTGCGTTACGCGCCGCTCGCGCCCGGCCACTACCGTTTCGAAACCCGCGCGCGACTGCGGCCGGGTGCGTGGAGCGCACCTGCTGGCGTTGCGTTCACGATCGCGCCGGCATGGTGGCAAACGTCCCCGGCTCAAGTCCTAGCACTGCTCGCCGTCGCCGCGCTCATCGTCCTAGGCCACCGCATGCGCGTCGCGCTCCTGCGCCGCCGCAATCGCGAGCTGCAGGCGTTGGTCGCGCAGCGCACCAGCGAGCTCGCCGACGTCAACACGCGCCTGCTCAACCTCAGCGTCACCGACGCGCTCACCGGCATGAAGAACCGGCGCTACCTCGACTACTGCATGCCTGAGTACATGGCCGACGCGCTGCGCCGTCACGAGTCGCTCTCGCGCTCGGGGCTCGATCCGACGCGTGCGAATGCCGATTTACTTTTTTTCCTGCTCGATCTCGATCGCTTCAAAGACATCAACGACCGCTTCGGTCACGCCGCGGGCGATCGCGTGCTCGTCGACATTCACGAGCTCCTGAAAACGATCATGCGCGATACCGATACCCTCGTTCGCTGGGGCGGCGAAGAGTTTCTGCTCGTGGCCCGCAACTCGTCGCGCCACGAAGCGGCCGCGATCGCGGAACGGATTCGCGCGTCGATTGCCAGCCACGCCTTCGTCGTCAGCACGCGAACGACCTCGCTGCGGCTCACCTGCTCGATCGGCTTCGCGCCGTTCCCATTCCTCCCCGAGGACCGGCTGCGGTTTGGATGGGCCGAGGTGCTGGATGTGGCGGATAAGTGCTTGTATGTGGCCAAACACGCCGGCCGCAACCGCTGCGCCGGCGCCATCGCCGGCGATTGCCACGATCCCGAAACGCTGCTTCAACGAATCCGCAAATCCCTCGACGACGTCACCGCCTCAGGCGAAGTGACGATCGTAACGAGCGGAGGCGACGTGAGCGCGGTTGCGGTAGCGCGTAGCTACCCCAACGACAGAGGTTTCTAGTCTTCGGCTGGAATCGGTAAGACGGAATGTTGACTGTTTAATGTTGGATGTTGAGTATGTTGAGTGTTGAATGAAGTTCGGTGGCGCACATTCACCATTCAACACTCAACACTAGACAATCAACATTCGGTTTGGTCAGATCGACTTTGTTGCTCGCACAAGCCGCGCGGCTACAACTCATGCCCGCGCAACCGCGTCTCCCACCGTTCGTCGCTGACGCGCCATTCCGTTCCAACGCGCACGACCGTAAACGTGTAGGTTTCGAACGTCCCGTTCGGAACGGCGCCGCGAGCGACGATCGTTGCTGAATCGCCGGCCACGTATCCGATGATCGAGCCCGGATGCGCGAAGTGGTACTTCTTCCAGAACTTGAAATCGACGTCGCTTGACGGTTTGAACGTCGAGAACTTCAGCATCCCGTCGAAATCTTCACGCTGCATGGCGTCGAGGTAGGCGAGCAGCGCTTGCACCGGCGGATCGTTCTCGTGCAGCGGCAGACCATTCGATTCGCTGGCCGTCGTGTCTTTTGCTCCGGCATCGCGCAGGATGCGGACGACGTCGAGTTTCTCGGCATCGAGTGCTCGCTGAAGCGCGGTGGTGTGCCATTTCGAACTGACGACATCGAGCTTCGCGCCGGAGTTGACCAGCACGCGAACGACGTCCGCGTTTCCTGCCGCGGCCTGCTCCATCAACACCGTCTGACCGTCATCACGCGATGCGTTGACGTCGGCACCGTGCGCGATCAACCAGTGCGCCATGGCGGTGTTCGGGGCCTTCGCCAATGGCGCCCGGCCATCGCTGTCGCGGACATTGATGCCAGTGCCGTTTCGCAGGAGCTTCTCAGCCTCAGGCACATTGCCACTCGCGATGGCATCGAGCATCTCGTCAGCGTGAATGGAATGTTGCGCCATCGCTGTGTGACTCAGAAACGAAAAGTGCGGATCACCGGCCGCAGCGCGGAGAATCGTATAGACGCCGGCGTTCACGATCGCGGCGACGACCAGCCCTCCGATCACGTTGCGGATGCACTTGCCCCACAACCCGCTCTCGATCCTTTGCGGATCGCCGCGCAGAAGTTGAATGACGCCGTCTGTGCCGCCTGGCACCAGCCCATGTTTCGCTGCCGACCAACTGCCGATGACGCAGACCTGCTCGCCCGGCGCGACGATCTGCTCGGTCAGCGTCTTATCTGAAAGATCGCGGTCTTCGGTCATCTTCCAGTCCTTGCGAAGATGTCCGTCATCCTCGGTCAGGATGTCGCGGATCTGATGGTAGATCTGGCCGGGATGGAAGCCCTGCATGTCGGTGAACGATGCCGATGCGATGTAGGCCGCTGCATTTTGGCGCGCCGCATCCGTGTCGATCGTCGTCTTCGGAAAACCTTCCAGCAACGGAAACCCGAGGAGGTTGATGGAGCCGCGCGAGGAATCGATGGCGGTCGGAGCGAGCGCGAAGCCGGAGTAATCCTTCGCAGTGCTCGTACTCTCCGGGTCCTGCGAAACGTGCTCGATCTCGTAGCTGTACAACACCGCCGGCTGATCGCTGAACGGAGCGCGCAGCGGAGTGCCGAGCGCGCGCACGCGGCCAACGATCGTGACCGTCTCGCCGTCCGTCATCTCCTCGCCGCTGAATCCCCCGAACGACGACTGGCTCGCCACGCGCGACGCATCCCGCGCCGCCATCGCCGCCGTCCGCAGCGCCCCGGTCGAGATCCACATGAAAAAGCTGGCGATGCCGACGCTCCACCAAAGCACCGGCGGCTCGACTTTTCCGTGCAGCAGGTACCAATAGCCGCCAAGCAACGCGACGAGGATCAAAAGGGTGAGGACACAGCCGCGCTTCATGAGGCAATGCTAACCCCGGAGGCTTGTCGAGGGTGCCGAGTGAGAAAAAACCGTTTCACGCGGAGACGCGGAGGCAGCGAAGAACCCCAAGTCCGCACCTCCGCGTGAAACGCCTTTGATTTCAGAACAGCACGCGCTGCACCGTCCAGAACAATCCAACGGCAGCAATCACCAGCGACGCCGGAATCACGAACCGCGTCCGGTACCACGGCTTCTTCCGGATCCAGTACGCGACCAGCGCGAACACGGTGGCGATGACCGTCAACTGCCCGAGCTCGACACCGATGTTGAACGTGATCAGCGCCGTCAGAAACTCGGAGCGCGGAAGACCCATTTCTTTCAGCACGCCGGCGAAGCCCATTCCGTGCAGAAGTCCGAACGCGAAGACGATGGCCACGCGCCACGGTTTGAGCTCGCTCGTGACGAGATTTTCAACCGCGACATAAACGATCGACAGCGCGATCATCGGCTCGACAATGCGCGGCGACAGCGACACGAGGCCGTAGATCGTCAGCCCCAGCGTGATGGAGTGCGCGATCGTGAAGGCTGTGACCTGCGCCAGGATGGCCCGGATGCGCGTCGTCAAGAGAAAGATGCCGAGCACGAAGAGGATGTGGTCGAGGCCATGGGGAACGATGTGCGTGAAGCCAAGCTTCAAGTACTGCTTCATCACCTCAAACCGCGTCGGCGGCAGGATGTCCTTTGCCAGCGGAAACGGCGCGCTGCGCTGATCGCCTTCGAGCCATTGGTGTGCCGGCGCGCCATGCCCTTCGTTTTCCAGCGTGAGTGCGTACGCCGCATACGTCAGCGCGTACTGCCAGGTGAAGTCGCTGGCCTGAGGAGGGATGTCGCCGCTGAGACGCACGACGACATGCGACGCCTGCCGCGGATCGGCCGGCGCAACGATCGGCTGTACATCCACGCGCGGCACCGCAGCCTGATTACCGAACCGGATGCTGGCCGCCTCGGCAAGCTGCGGAGCGAGCGAGCGCAATCGCTGCTGCAGGTCGACCGTCGTCAATTTCGACGATCGTGGCAGATGCTTCTGCGCTTCGATCTTGTTCAACAACGCCTGCGGCGCCGTGACGACATCAATCGAGAATGTGTGATCCTTCCGAAACACCGCATGCACCTGCGTGGTGCCGATTTCGTGGGCGCGCGCGGGCAACGCGAGGACGATGATCGCGAGGACGAAAACGATTCGCTTGTTCATCTGCACCGATCTACGCGTCAGCGCCGCCCGCGGCTTGGTTCGCACTCATCGGGATTCTAAAGGAGTGCGGACGTCTCGTCCGCGGGCACTCGGGCGTCCCGCCCGAGCGCTGTCGGGGGGCAAAAAATCTTTGACCGCGAATGGTCCGTGGCGTAGCGTCGCCAGCGTGAGCACGATTCGAGTCGGGATCGAAGACGATCTGCAGCGTCTGTCCATAGCGGATCTCGAGCGCATGGAGCGCGATGCATACGAGCGGATTCCTGAAGATCCTTCGGAGCTTGCCGTATGGGACAGAGTCGCCGCCTGGCCTCAAAAGTAGGGCGAGGCGATGCATCCCACCCGCGATAAGCTTCCCAAATGAAGCGACCGTTCGTCCTCCTTCTCACACTTTCTCTGATGACACTTTCCGCACACGCAGCCGATGAAGTTGTCCGTCTTCACGCGCTCTTCGACCGCACGTGGGAGACGAACATTAAAGAAAGTCCGATGTTCGCGACCTCGGTCGGGCGTCATGAATTCGACGACCGGCTGGGGTCATCGACGATGGCCGATCTCGAGCGGCGGAATGCGCAGGAGAAAGCGACGCTGGCCGAGTTGAAGGCCATCGACCGGTCGAAACTGCCACCTGAGGAGATGGTGAATTACGACATCTTCGAGGAACAGATCGAGAACGGCATCGCCAGCTTCGAGCTCGGCGATTACCAGATGCCCTTCAACGCCGACTCCGGATTCCACTCCGGCTTTTCGCGGCTCGCGCAGAGCATGCCGATGGCGACGACGAAGGATTACGAGAACTACATCAGCCGTCTGAACCAATGGCCGCGCCACGTGCGTGAAGAGATCGCGCTGATGCGCATCGGCATCGCCCGCGGCATGACGGTCGCGCGCGCCACGCTCGACGGTTACGACTCGACGATCACGGCGCACATCGTCGACGATCCGGAGAAGAGCGTTTTCTGGAAGCCATTCGCGAAGTTCCCGTCAACGGTCCCTGAATCCGATCGCGAACGCTTGCGGCAGGCGGGGCGCAAAGCGGTGATGGAAGGCGCGGTCGTTGGCTACCGTGAGTTCCTCGATTTCTTTCGCAACGAGTACCTCCCCCATGCCCGCACCACCCTCGGTGCGTCCGAGCTTCCCAACGGCCGCGCCTATTACAAGCAGCAGATCCGCGAGTACACGACGCTCGATCTGACGCCGGAAGAGATTCATAAGATCGGACTGAGCGAAGTAGCGCGCATTTCAGGAGAAATGGATGCAGTGATCAAGGAGGTCGGCTTCAAGGGCGACTTTCCGGCGTTCCTCGTTTTCCTGCGCACCGATCCGCGCTTCTATGCGAAGACTCCCGAGGAACTGCTGATGCGCGCGTCGAGGATCGCTAAACGGATCGACGGAAAACTGCCGTCATTGTTCAAGACGCTGCCTCGCCTGCCGTACACAGTGGAGCCGGTACCGGCCGATATTGCGCCGAAATACACGAGCGGCCGTTATGTCGGCGCGCCGGAAGGGAGCACGCAGCCGGGCATTTATTGGGTGAACACATACATGCTCGAGAGCCGTCCGCTTTACAACCTCGAGGCGCTTACGCTTCACGAGGCCGTTCCCGGACATCACCTGCAAATTTCATTGAGCCGCGAGCTGACCGGCCTTCCGAATTTCCGACGGTTTTCTTACATCTCCGCATTCGGGGAAGGCTGGGGCCTTTATTGCGAGTGGCTCGGACTCGAAGCAGGCATCTACTCCGATCCATATTCGAACTTCGGCCGCCTCACGTACGAGATGTGGCGCGCCTGCCGCCTCGTCGTCGATACCGGCATTCACTCAATGGGCTGGACGCGCAAACAAGCCATCGATTATCTGGCCAGCCATACCGCGTTGCCGCTGCACGAAGTGGAGACCGAAGTCGACCGCTACATTTCCTGGCCTGGTCAGGCGCTTTCCTACAAACTCGGGGAACTGAAGATCAAAGAGCTGCGCAAACGAGCCGAAACTACTTTGGGCCCGCGCTTCGACCTGCGTGCCTTCCACGACGTCGTCCTCGGCAGCGGCGCGGTGCCGCAGAAGGTGCTCGAAGCGAACGTCGATCGTTGGATCGAGACGCAGAAGACACATACCCAAGGTTGATCAGGAGAATTCGATGAAGAAGCTCGTGGCCGCTGTTGCGTTTCTGATCCTCGCCGGATGCGCCACATCGAAACCGGCGGATATCGTCTTTCTGGAGGGCCACCTCGATCTGCAGCCGGTTCCCGGAAGCCGTTCGATGCGCGCCTGGGCCAGCCGGCCTGGCGCTCTTGGCGACTATCACGCCTTTCTTTTCGAGCCGGTCGTGGTCATTCTGAGTAACCAGGCGCCGGACAAACAGGTCAGCGCGGAGGAGATGACGGAGCTCGGCGCGCACCTTCGCGATGCCTTCGCCGCAGAGCTCCGGCGCGGAGGGTATTCCGTCGTCGATGTTCCGGGCGCGGGCGTGCTTCGCGTTCGCGCAGCGCTTACGGAGCTCGGGCCGGTCGATCCGACAAAGAACGCAGCAGCGAAAGTGGTTGGAGCGGTGATCCCGGGAGGAGTGTTCCTGCCCACGGTCGACATCGGTCACGCAGCGATCGAAGTGGACATGCGCGACTCGCAGACGAATCAACGCGTCGCAGCCTTCGCCGACCGCAAAGCCGGCCGCGCCTACTTCAATGGCCTTCGTCCGTATCACCGCTGGGGCGACGTCGAAAACGCGTTCGCATCGTGGGCCAGCGAGTTTCGCGTGCGCCTGGATCAGATTCGCGCAGGGAAGTAAGCCGGGCGCGGCGCCATACGTCTCCAAGTTTCCTGAAGACTAAGTTATTATCGTCCGCGTTCAGATCGTCTTCGTCTTCATCCTCAGGAGAGTCTCGTGAAAAAACCGGTCGTGTGGCTGGCCATTGCTTTGTCTGTTCTCGCGCTGCGGCCGCTGCCTCTCCGCGCTGGTTTCGGCGGCACAGATCTCATCCTGCCCGCAGTCGGCCGCATTGACGGGCTTGCCGGCAGCCACTTCTACACAACCATCTGGATCACGAATCCGTCGCCAACCGATCGCGTCGATTTCGAAGCGTCGTTTCTTCGCGGCGGACAGTCCAATCCTTCGCCAGTGCTCTTTCACGACTCCGTCGCTCCCGGCGCGACGAAGAGCTATCAGGACGCGGCCGTATCGATGTTCGGAATCAACGGCGTCGTCGGTGCCGTGCGTGTGCGCTCGGCGCAGGCGCTGCTGGTCTCCTCCCGCATCTACAACCAGAACGACGGCCAGACGGTCGCGCAATCACAAGGACTCTTCAGCTCCGGCATCCCTGTCGATTTCGGTATCCGCAACGGCCAGTCGGGAGTGCTGCAGGGCATCGAGCAGAACGCCGATTTTCGCTACAACCTTTTTCTCGTCGAGACCGCGGGCGGTACGATCACGGTCAATCTGGCTCTGTCCGACGCAGCCGGAATCCCCGCGGGTTCCACAACCATCACGCTCGGCCCATGGGAGCATCACTCCCTCGGGCTCGGCGCCATCACCAGCGTCCCGATCACCGACGGCTCACTCCGGCTCACTGCCTCCGGCGGCGACGGACGCGCGCTCGCACTCGGCTCGCAGGTCGCCAACGAAAGCCAGGACGCCAGCGGTTTCGAGATGGTGTTCCGCGATGAGCTGATCAACGCCAGTGGCGCAACCGGAGCGACCGGAGCGACCGGTCCGGTTGGTCCCGCGGGTCCGATCGGACCCACTGGTTCGATTGGCCCAACTGGTCCCACGGGCGCGACGGGCCCGACAGGCGCTTCCGGACAAAATGGGCCGGCAGGTGCCACCGGCACCGCGGGACCGGCAGGCGCAACCGGTGCGACTGGATCGATTGGTCTTGCCGGTCCGACCGGAGCAACCGGAGCCACCGGGTCCACGGGGGCCACCGGCATTGTGGGCATCAACTGGCGGGGCCCATGGAGCGGCGCGACGACCTACGCAATCAACGATGCCGTCGCCAGCAATGGATCGTCGTACATCGCGATCGCCACCAATACGAATGAGGTGCCCGGAAGCGGCACGAGCTGGGACCTGATTGCGCAGCAGGGCGCAACAGGACCAACGGGACCGACGGGCGCCACCGGCAGCACAGGGATTACCGGCGCAACCGGTCCAACAGGATCAACGGGATTCACGGGGAGCACCGGCGCCACCGGCGACCTCGGACCGGCCGGACCAACCGGCCCCACTGGCGCAACCGGAGTTACCGGAACAACCGGAGCAACAGGAGCTACGGGAAACACCGGAGCAACTGGCGCAACCGGAGCAACCGGACCAACCGGCGACCTCGGCCCGATCGGATCGACCGGAAGCACCGGCGCAACCGGCGTTACTGGTGCAACAGGACCGACCGGTTTTACTGGTTCCACTGGTGCCACCGGATCGACCGGCTTCACCGGTTCAACGGGTGCGACCGGTGCGACAGGAGCAACGGGCGCCACCGGAACAACTGGTGACATCGGCCCGATCGGACCGACCGGATCGACGGGAAGTACCGGCGCAACAGGTGCTACTGGCGCAACAGGCCCGACCGGCTTTACGGGTTCCCCCGGTGCCACAGGAGCGACCGGTTTCACTGGTTCTACAGGTGCGACGGGAGCGACCGGCTTCACAGGTGCAACGGGAGCCACGGGCGCCACAGGATTTACCGGCGCGACGGGAGCAACCGGAAATACAGGCGCCACAGGAGCTACCGGCGCAACCGGCGACATCACCGGTGTTCCCGCGGGCGGCGACCTGACCGGCACCTATCCCAATCCCTCCATCGCCACGACGACCGCCGCCGGCGCGAACATCGCCAGCGCAATCAACAACAGCATCGCCTCCATCACGACCGCCCATGTAACCGGCGACGTCGAGCTTGCCCCGGCGGCAACGCAGACCGCCAGCACGACCAATCCTCTGATCGACGTCAAACTCCTCGGCACCGCGACACTCGGCACCAGCGGCACGAGCGATTTGCTACGGCTTTCCGCCAGCGGCACCTACTCCAGCGGCCCGTTCGATCAGGAATGGTTCCGCGTCGACAACGCTGGCGGCATTCTGGCGCGCGGCACGTGGGACGGCACGAATGACATCGTCGGGACAGGAACGATTCCGGCCACGGGCGACGGCACGCGGTTCATGTGGTATCCGGCGAAGGGCGCATTCCGCGCCGGCTACACAAGCGCCGGGGGGTGGGACGACGCCAACATCGGAACCGGTTCGTTTGCCTCAGGCTCGAGGAACACCGCATCCGGCCACCTGTCGTTGGTGTTCGGCGACAGCAACGTTGTCAGCGGGCAGGATTCCGGCAGTTTCGGCAAGTTCAATAGCGTCTCCGGCATCGACTCGTACGCATTCGGCAACCTCAATACCATCGCCGGCAACAACAGCCTCGTCAACGGCTCGAATAACACCATCACCATCGGCTCGAGCTCGGGGTCCATGGCGTTCGGGATCCGGCACACCCTCGGCGCCGCGCAGAACTTCGCTATCGGCGAGCGTGCCACCATCACGAACGGCCGCGCCATGGTCATCGCACTAGGGAACAGCTTCGGTGTGGCGACGACCGACGCCGGTCCCAATACGCTCGCCGTCCGCGCCGCCGGTGGCATTTTCCTCGGCGACAGTTTCACGCCGGTCATGACCGCCGGCCACTTGATCGATACATCGACCGGCGCCTACCTCACCTCCGGCGGCACCTGGACGAATTTGTCGGACCGCAATCTCAAAGAGAACTTCATCGACGTCGATGGCGAGGCGATCCTTCGCAAACTCGCCGCAATGCCGATCACGACGTGGAACTACCGCAAGGAATCCGCCACGACCCGCCACCTCGGCCCGATGGCGCAGGACTTCGCCGCCGCCTTCCACCTCGGCGACTCCGACCGCAGCATCAGCACCGTCGATGAAGGCGGCATCGCTCTCGCCGCGGCGAAAGCGCTCGAAGCCCGCAGCACGGCGCAGCAGCAGCAGATCGATGCGCTCCGCCAGGAGAACGAGGAACTACGCCAGCGCCTGGAGAAAATCGAAAGGCTTTTGAGCGATCATCCGCAGAAGTGACTCGCAACTTCGTCCTCGCCTGCGCCGCCGCGATCGCGCTGATCGCGGCCGCCTACGCAAACTCGTTCAACAACGCCTTTCACTTCGATGACTCACACGTCATCGAGAACAATCTCTACCTCCGCAGTCTCGCGAATGTCTCGCGCTTCTTCACCGATGCGCACACGTTCAGCAGCCTGCCGCAGAACGCCACGTACCGGCCGCTGGTCACGCTCTCGCTGGCCCTCGATTACGCACGCGGCGGTCTGAATCCGCGCCCGTTCCACGAGACGCAAATCCTGCTTCTGCTGATCACCGGCGCGATGCTGGTCGCGTTTTTCTTCCCCATCACCGGCAGATGGCCGGCGCTGTTTGCGGCGACGTTTTTCTGCGTTCACACAGCGAATACCGAGACGATGAACCTGATCTCGGCGCGCTCGGAGCTTCTCTCCACGATCGGCCTGCTCGGTTCGTTCCTTCTCTATCAGCGTTCGCCGTTCGCACGCCGCACGCTGCTCTATCTCATCCCACTCATCATCGGCGCGCTCGCCAAAGCACCGCTGGTCGTGTTCGCGCCGCTGCTGTTCGCGTATGCGCTCCTCGTCGAACGACAGCCGCTGCGCCGGGCCCTGCGAATCGCGCTTCCCTCTCTGATCGTGGGCATTGCGCTTCTCGCGTTTCTCAATCGGATGAATGCGCCGGAATGGGTGGGCGGCGGCGGCTCCGCGATTCCCTACGCTATGACGCAACCGTTCGTATGGCTGCACTACGTTCGTCTCTTCTTCCTGCCGGTTGGATTGACCGCCGACAGCGATTGGACCTCGTTCGCGCATTGGTACGACACGCGCGCGGTGGCCGGGTATGCCTTTCTTGCGTTGCTCGTCTACGCAATCCGCAAAGCGAAGCCGGAGGTGTCGTTCGGCCTGATCTGGTTTGCGATTGCGCTCATTCCGACTTCCAGTTTCTTTCCGCTGGCCGAGGTGGTGAACGAACATCGGATCTTCTTCGCGTACATCGGATTAGTGCTTGCGATTGCGGCACTCATTCCGGCGCGCGCACTGGTAATCGTATCGATCATCGTTCTGACGGCGCACGCCATCGGCACTCATGAGCGGAACAAGGTGTGGCGCACCGAAGAAACACTCTGGAGCGATGTGATCGCAAAGAGTCCCGCGAACGGGCGTGCCTGGATGAATTACGGTCTCACGCAAATGGCGCGTGCAAACTATCCCGCCGCGAAGGAGAGTTTCGAGCACGCCGCCACACTCACTCCCAACTATTCGACCCTCGAGATCAATCTCGGGATCGTCACCGCGGCCACCGGCGATCAAGTATCCGCCGAGCGCCATTTTCAGCGAGCGCTCGCGCTTAATCCGGACGCCAGTTCTCATTTCTTCTACGCGCGCTGGTTGGTTGCGCAGGCGCGTGCGCCCGAGGCGATCCCTCATCTGCAGCGCGCTCTGACGCTTAGTCCTGCTCTTGCAGACGCTCGATCGTTATTACTGCGGCTGCTCTCCGCGTCAGGAGACGAGCGCGCGGTCAACGCGCTTGCCGCCGAAACGCGCACGATCGATCCGACTGCGGCTGTCCTCTCCGAAATCGACCAGCATTTTGATTCGTATGAAAAAGCATTCAACGCCGGCCTCTCCGCCATCGCTCGTCGCGATTGGACTGCTGCCGCGAACGCAAACCGCGATGCCTTGCGACACGCCCCGCGATCCGCCGACGCCTGGAACAACCTCGGCTGGTCGCTGGCGCAACTCGGCTTCCGTGATCAGGCGGCCCAGGCGTATGCAACCGTGCTATCGATCAGGCCATCAGATGAACGCGCAGCGAACAATCTTCGTCTGGTTCAGAAAAAGTGATTCGGGTTTTCTGGCCAAAAGAACGGATGATGACCTCACCGTTCAAAGGTCAGAGAAGCCCAAAGGCTCTCCCAATCCGCATTTGATCCAGCCGGCGCGGGGACCATCTGCACGGATTTGATCAGCCATACGCCTCGCTTCGGTAAATGGAAGGTGACGCGGCCTTTTACGTCGGAGCGGAGACGGATTCGGAGCGACGGATCTTCCTGATGCATGGCCACGACCAGGGCGTTCGCGAGCGGTTTGCCTTCATAGAGAACGGCGACCTGCATCTCGTCGTTTTTCATCTCGTACGGATCCGTCTTCGGGATGATCTCGTAGCGGAATGCCAATGGCGTGCCGGCACGGGCGCCGGTTCCGTTGCCATCGGCGAGGATGAGCGCTTTGGCGCAGCGGGAGAAAATCTCCTTCGACGGTTTCTTTGAATCGCCTCGCTTGGCGCGCGTTGCGATAATCGACTCCAGTCCTTCGTCTTTGAGATATTGCTCGAATTTATCCGGCGGCATTTCCAGATGTTGGGGCTGGCTTCGATAACCGATGACTGCAAGACCGGGGCGCTCAACAACAAAAAAACCAGCCGGATCCCTCCGCTCGATGCCCAATACCTCGTGCTCGCCCGCGCCGTCGCGAAAAATGAACTTCTCGATTGTCGAGGAGTCGCGCGCCACCGGATCACCGGCAAATTCCTGCCCCACTCGGAGCGTCGTAAGAACAGTCGCTCCGACCTTCGGATGAAACGTGGAAGGCTCGATCCAGAAATCGTGCGCGAATGCGGTGCCGGCGATGAACGCGACGATCAGTGTGAAAGTGGTTCGCATAAGCTGGCTTACAAAAGCGCATCACAGAGACACAGCGCCCCAGAGTTGCTTTTCTCTGTGACCTCTGTGCCTCTGTGGTTCAACTGATTCCGAGAATTACGGACGATACTCCGAAGCCATCACGAACCGTCCGTCATTGGAGCTGTTGTCGACGACGACTGCATAACAAACCGCAGAATCCGACGGATCGAATTGCAGGGTGCCGTTGCTGACGATCGTCGTGAGCGCAGTCTGTGTCCACGCGTTCGCGCCAAGATTAATCGTCTGCGTGCCGAGGGTTTGCGTTCCGGAGCTGTCGAGGACCGTCACTTTGATCGAGTTCGGGCTGCCAGACTGATCGAAGCATCCGAAGTTTGTGCGTGCGGCCGCCCCGACAGTGACTCCCGGGCTGAACGAGCGCGAGCTCGTACCTGGGAATTCAAGAGCCGGGACCGACGTGCCGAAGTTCGTGCCGCTCGTGCGAACCTCTGCGTCGACAATGAACCGGTTGTTACGCGTTCCGCCAGCGGAGTCGGAGCTTCGGAACGTCACAGCGCCGCCACCGTGATAACCCTGAAAAACGGCGTCGAGAAAGTTCGTGTAGGTTTTTAGCTCACCGGCAGCAAGCGTGACGATGGCGTCGTGCCTGGCACCGGCGGCGTCAAAGAGCGAAACCGTAATGGGGTAAGCCGACGCCGTGGGATTGAACAGCGCCACATACGTTTGAAAGGTCGATCCGATTCCTGGCACGTTGCCCATGACCGGCACCGTCTGAAAGTCGGACGCAAAACTCTGCGCATGCGGAACGCGCGTTTGCGCAAGGGCCGGCAGCGCGATGACTGCCATTGTGATTGCGAGGAGAGATGCGAGTCTCTTCATGATTGATCTCCTGTTGATTGTTTGCGGCTCGTAATTACGGTTGCGCCGGGTTCGGGATCACCGGCTGTGTGGGAACGTTGGTACCGCCATGTCCCTGCAGGAGCCCCTGATTGGCCGGTGCCAGGAATGGGAAACGCGGGAGATAGTCCTTATCGTTGACTTCGACACCCTTGGCCAGTCCCGCGCCCGGGTCGCCAGCCACGATGAGGCTGATCAACACGCTGTTGACGTTGACCTGATTGCGATTGGGCGCCGTGCCGCCGCCGATCATGCGGCCGTTCGGAAACTGCGAATCGATTGCGGCGTCGATCGTAATGACATCGCCTGTCGAGCCGTCGGCGACAGGAATCGGCCGCCCGAGGTTGATGGCGTTGATGATGTCGAGCCGCGGCCCCTTGAGCGTCGTCACCGCGGCGGCCGGAACGCCGAGCGCTTTGTAGATGCCGAGGGCTTCAGCGTCACGGACGAGAACGGGGTAAAGAATGTCCGCGCCGAAGCGGGAAACGTCTTTCATCGGATCGGTGCGCAGATAGAGCGTCTGCCGTTGCGTTCCCACAAGACCGGCATTGAATAGCGGAAGGGCATTACGGCCGACCTGAACGTAATTTCCAGAGCCGCGCTGGCCGGTGATGATGTTGGTCGCGTCCACGGTCTGCGTGGCTTGACGGCTGATGCTCGCCCAGACGCGCAGAAGGCTGTCGGTCGACTGGGTATTGAGCGTTCCATTGTGGGGAATTCCTTGGGGGAACAGGTCCGAAGTCGGGATCTCCAGTGCGATCGAGAAAATGTTGAAGCCTGTGAAGACGTCCTTGATCGGTGTGCTGCGCGCGCCCTGGATTCCGCCAAGATCGCCGCGCCCGAGGTTGACGAGATCGAAAATACCCTTCTCGTCGAGCTGATAAGGATCGTCGAACTGGCCCGCGATGATGCGGCCCCCGCCGGTAAGCGACTGGATGAAGGTATCGACAAACGCCTGGTCGTAGAGACCCTGTTCACGGCTGGAAGGATCGCCCGAGTCGTAGCCTTTGAAGGGTCCGAGGCCGTAGACAAGACGATCGGTCTGCGGACCGTGATTGTTGGGAAGAACTTTGAGGTTTTCGCCAATGACGACCGGATTCGGATTGCCGGGACTCACGACGCGCGTAATGGTCATCGTCTCGGTGCCGCCGGTTAGCTGCCATAACAGCTCGTTGCCGCCGCCCAGGGGATCCGTCGGACTCGGCGCCGCCTCGGGGACGATGGTGTTCTTGAACTCGACGCGGTATACGGCCTCGTCTTTGAGGCTCGTCCCTTTGCCGATGTGGAATTCATACCGATAGCCGTTACAGGCGCGCAGTCCTTGATTTCCCTGACCCGGCTCATGCAGCGGGTTGAAATCCATCACAAGGTAGAGCTTGTCGTGCGTCGCGTTCGACACCCACGCATACGTGTCGGTGTTGTCGGCGCATGGTTCATTGAGAATGGCCAGCGCTTCGCGATGGCTGGAAGCGCGTGCCATCGGAACGATTAATACAGCAGCGGCGAGAGTGAGTGCACCAGCCAGCCGGTGCGAGAGCGAGAGTTTCATCGGTTCTCCTTTGCTCCACGGATCCGTTTCCGTGGTTCGGGGAAGTCTACGTTGCGAAAGTCAAAGCAGATGTAGGAAGGGGGAAAATCGTTGGGGGCGGGAGGGGTTGGGATGCTTGGTTGCCTGGTTGACTGGTTGCCTGGTTGCCTGGTTGCCTGGTCGCTTGGTTGCCTGGTTGCCTGGTCGCCTGGTTTCCTGGTTGTGGGGTTTCGCGGTCTCGCGGGTATGAAGTGTCGGAGAGGTCTGACTCCCGATCAACGCAGCAACTCGGCAACTCGGCAACTCGCCAACTCGATAACTCGGCAACTCGGCACCTGGCAACCTGGCAGTTCGGCAACCCGGCAGCCAAGCAATCGCGCGACCCCGCGACCCGCGACCCCCGCCCGAGACCGCGCAACCCCGAGCATGCTAAGGTAGCGATCCATTAACAAAGGAGGGCACTCCCATGATCAAGAAGAAAGACGTTCAGAAGGCTGCGAAGAAAGCAGCGGACGCCGTCATCGAAGCGGGCGAAGACGCCTACAAAAAGGCAAGCAAAGCCGCGGCTCCGAAGATCAAGGCGATGAAGAAGGCGGCTGGACCGAAGGTCGAGCAGGCAAAGAAAGTCGTCAAGAAGCAGGTCGCGAAAGGCGTGAAGCAGGCCAAGTCGATGACCAAAGACGCTCTCATGGCCGGCTCGAAATCGCTGAAGCGCGCCGCAAAAAAGATCTGACCACTCCACAGCGGAACGACCCATCGGGGCGCGCGTTTGCCGCGCCCCTTTCGGGTTTTGACCTCATCCCGCGCCAATGAAAACCGAGCGCGGAACCGCGCTGCTCCCGATCATCGCGCTCCTGGCGATCCTCGCCCGGTTGCTGCAACTGCAGGGACTCCATCCGCTGGTCTGGGATGAGATCGAGTTCTTCCGTGCCACCGATTGGGTATGGCGCGGGCTCGTTCCGTATCGCGATTTCTGGGAGCACCACACGCCGCTGCAGTGGTTCCTCTTCGCGCCATTCACGGCACTGACGAACAGCCCGGGAGCGAGCGCGATCATCCTGATGCGCTGGGTGCAACTGCCGCTCTGGATCGCAGCGTTCGTTCTGCTTCGCGGATGGATGCGGCGCGCGGGCATTTCCGGTTTCGCAGCCGCGAGCGCAACGACACTCGTTCTTTCCAGCACGCTCTTCATGCTGCCCGCAGTCGAGTACCGCGTCGACGTACTCGGATGCGTCGTCTACATCGCCGCCATCGCCTGTCTGCAACGCCTCGCCGGCGGACGTCGCTTCGCCTTTCTCGGCGGCGCATTCCTCTGCCTCGCCGGCCTCGCGAATCTCCGCCTCGGCCCGCTGGCAGTCGTCACGCTGCTGCTCGTACGCGTCGTCCGCACGCGCGACCGCGCATGGGGCGGCAACGCGCGCGCGAACTGGAGTTTCGTTGGCGCGGCCGCGGCCTTCGTCCCGGCCGCGGTCTACTTCGCGGCGACGCATTCCGCGCGCATCGCCTGGCAGCGGCTCTGGATCGACAACTTCCTGGCCGATCGTTTCGCGCCGGGGGGCGAATGGATGTTCCTTCACCGCATCGCCGCACCGTTCGGCATCCGGCTCCTCGATGCGGTTCCAAATTTTCAACTCTCACTCGCCGATCCGGGCGGCATGGCCATCCTAGTGATCGGCGGAGTTGCCATCGTCCGCGCGCTCTATCGCGGTTTCCGCGCGCCGGGCGATGAGTTTTTCCTGGCGTTCCTCCAGGTCACGAACCTTCTCTTCATCGCCGCGATGAAGTACGTCTACAACTATCACCTCGAGATCGTAGCGCTGCTGATGGTTCCGCTCGCCGCGATCGAGATCGACCGGCTCGTCACTTCGACGCCGCGGCGCCGCGCCCTCGTCGCGCTCATCGTCATCGCCGCCGCGGTCAACATCGCAGCGGCCGTTTTCCGCGGCAAAGAAGCGGACATGCAGTACGAAGACTTCATCATGCGCGAGGCCGATCGCCGCATTCCGGCGCGCGCGAAAGTCTGGGACGGCGCCGGCTGGATGTTGCATCACACGCCTTCCTATCAATACTGGTTTCTGCGGGCGAACGTTTTCGTGATGGAGAAGCATGGCTACTTCGAGCCGTACCGCATCGAGGAAGTTCTCCGCGATCCGCCGGCCGCCATTCTCGCCGACTACAGCGTCTGCCACTGGCTGAACGTGCACGGCCCGTTCGCGGGATTCATCCTCACGCACTACCTGCCGCTCTGGCGCGAGATCTGGCTGCCGGGCATGAGCGCGCGCCTCACGCCGGCAAATCCCGCCGCACGTTGGATCGTCCTCGCCGATGGCACGTACGATGTTTACGCGTCGGCGAACCTGGCATCGCATCCCTGGTTTCGCGATCCGTTCCGTTTCGATAGTCCCGCGTGGTCGAGCGTTCGTGCGCCCTCCCCTACCGATCGCGGCGCGCACATCGATTGGCTCATCGACGGAGCACCAATCACTCCATCCAGCGCAGCATCCAACACGCTCACGCTCCGCCGCGGCCAGCGCATCGACGCAATCTCGCACGAATCGCAACCGCTCGGCATCATGCTCATCGGCGCGAAGAACGAGCTCGCGTTCTGCCAGCCGGTGCGCGGCGTCAAACTCGAAGCGTCGGAGCCGCCGCAATGGCACGTTCCCGATCTGGATGTGCTCCGCCAGATCGCGACCGGAACGAATGCGATGCAAACGCGCGAGCCATGCCGCCGATGAATCTGTCATCGGGTGGGTGACAGTCTTATCAATGCGCAACGCCGCAACCCGGCTACAATACGCGGCCCAACTCATGACCCATCACTCCATTGGCATTCTCGGCGGCGGCATCTCCGGCGTCTCCCTCGCCGCCCACCTCGGCGACGACGTCGAGATCCTCGAGAAACGCGCCCGCATCGGCGGCCTCTGCGGCACGATCATCGAAGACGGCTTTACCTTCGACGCCGCCGGTCCCCACATCATGTTCAGCAAGAACAAAGAGGTTCTGAACCTGATGGTGGCCACGCTCGGCGAGAACGTCCACCAGCGCCGCCGCGAGAACAAGATCTGGTTCAAAGGACGGCTGGTGAAGTATCCGTTCGAGAACGATCTGGCCGCGCTGCCGCCGCAGGACAACTTCGAAT
>DATAMS010000358.1:0-5540 GCA_036260495.1 Thermoanaerobaculia bacterium | reverse complement strand
CAGCGGAAGTGGAACGAGTTCTGGGCCGCGCCGGAACGATGCGCCGCCGTGCGCGCGCACATCGATGCCGAGCGCGATCCGTCCGCGCCTCCTGATCCCGAGGAGTTCACCATCGGTTCCGAGGATTGGATCGACGCGAAGCATGCCTGGGAAGCGTTCTGGGCGCCGAAGAGCGAAGCACTTCTGCTCTATCTCGCCGAGGCGGCCGACATCCAATCCGAGCCTGTGCCGCCATCCTCCGGCACCGCGAAACTCAGCTCGATCCGCCAAAAACTGAACAAGATTCGTGCGCTGAATCGGAAGTGGGGATGCCCGAGCGAGCCTTGGGCCAGCGTCTCGCCGAACTTGCTCTGGAACATCGCTAACATCCCGGCATCGCAGGTCTCGATGATCGGCCGCATCGTCGGACCCGCGTTCGCGCCGGTTGCCGCATGCGCCTCATTCGGCGTGGCCCTCAAACTCGCCGCCGATGCCATCCACCTCGGCGAAGCAAAAGCGGTCGTCGTCGGCATGACCGATCCCCCGCCGCATCCGCTCGTCATTTCCGCGTTCTACAACGCCAACGTCCTCTCCGCCGACGCCGACATCTCGCGTCCGCTGACCGCGCTCAAAGGAACGCACATCGCCGGCGGCTCTTGCGTCTGGATCGTCGGCGACGCCATGGAACTCATGGCTCAAGGGTTCCGTCCCGTCGGCATGGAGATCGTCGGCATCGGCACGTCGTCCGACGCGCACCACATCATTACGCCGTCGAAAGGCGGTCCGCAGCTGGCGATGAAAAAAGCGATGGAGGAAGTGCAGGCCGCAGACGTCACGACGTGGGACATGCACGCCACCGCCACGCCCGGCGATGCGCTCGAAGTCGAGAACTCGCTGGAGATGCTGCATCCCGACGTCCTCTTCACCGCACGCAAAGGAACGTTCGGCCACGGCATGTCCGTCGGCGGCGGCTGGGAGCTGACTGCACAACATTTGGGCATGGCCAAAGGCCGCCTTTATCCGATGGCGCTGACCGAAGGCGAGCTGCACGCCGACGTGAAAATCCAGGAAGCGAAATTCGTCTCCGAGGATGGCTGCGCCGTCGGCCAGGGCTACAGCGGCAAACTAAGCATGGGCGTCGGCGGCATCAACTCCTGCGTGATCAGCAAGCCGTGGGACGCGAAGGTGGTGGAGGAACACCTTCGTAAGTTGGATGTGGCCCCCGCCCTTGCCGGCAAGTTGGATTGAGCCGGTGGAGCGTTTGCCTCAACGTCGCTTCGGGCCAGTCGCTAAACGGCGAGGCGCACCGAACCATCTCGCCCGTCGTAAACCAGGATCATTCCCTGCAGAAGCGTGCGCCCCAGCAGAGCTTGATGCGGTTGACTGCCAGCCGCCAGCTTCACGCCCATAAACCGGCCATATTGGATAAAACCCAAAGCGGCGATCCGGACATGGCCGAGGTAAACGTTGAACGTTTCCTTCCCGCCGATTCCGCTTCCAACCTGGTGGTCAATTAGCGGAAGTTCGAGATGTCGTGCGAGATCCTCGTCGATGCAACTCTCGCTTGCTCCTGTATCGATCAGTGCCTCGACAAGCTGGGATAGTGGCTGAGCATGCGCGGAGTTGATCGCTTGTTGCACGACCGCAGGATCTGCGTGGAAAAGATCCGCGTTAAAGCCAATTTCAACGGCCGCCGTAGGCCCCGTCATCACAAGCATTTCGCGGCCAGAAATCACTCGCGGCTGATCGGAATCAGGATTGAGACCAGGGAGGAAGGATATTGGCGGAAAACCGCAGTCAGCGATCGGCACCGGTCAACCCTAATGCAAATTGCGCTGGCGAAAAAGAACTGACGCGGGAAGCGTCGATGGAGGAGCCCCAACCTGCCTAATCAAATAAGGTCCTCTTCCGAAACGGGCAACCGCTTGCGCTGCGGCAGCGTTAATCGTGTCCCACGCTCCAACGAATTCATCACCCCGAAAAACAACAAACTTGCCCAGGTAGACCCTCTCCAGCTCTGGAAGTTTCTCTTCGTACGCCTGGATCTCGGTTTCCAGTGCATTCATCGTATCGGTTGCCATCGGCTACCTCGTGTCCCATAGGCTTCGGCTGAAGCCCAGTTTACTACCAACAACCTGCAAGATCCGGGCGACGACTTCATACTTGAGTGGCCGTAGCGGCAGGATGTGATGCAATCGTGACTCACAACGTACGAGATTTCGCTGGCGCCGAAAAACACCGCGTGCGCATCGTGACACCGAAGCAATTTCTTCAAGAGCTTAGAGGTGAGAAATGGGAGCGTTGAGTCTGCGTTTGCCGGAGTCTTTGCACCAGAAGCTTGGTGAAGTTGCGCAACGCGAAGGCGTTTCGATCAATCAGTTTATTAGCTCGGCGGTCGGCGAAAAAATGTCTGCGCTCATGACCGAGGAGTACATCGAGGCAAGAGCGAAGCGTGCGAGCCGCCGCAAGTTCGACGCAGTGCTTGCAAAGATCCCGGATGTCGAGCCTCATGAGTCGGACCGAATTGCCGCGGCGCTCCGAAGAACGCATCGGAAGAAGGCTGGCTAACGTTCGCTCCTGCATTTCTGCGATCCAAACGGCGACAGTCGAAACGCAGGTCGGACTGAAACGTAGGTCGGACTCTCCAGTCCGACTCGGAGCATCCTTTCGACCGCTCGCGCCGCGTCGGACTGGAGAGTCCGGCCTACGTTCGATTCACGCAAGGACAATCGGGAAGAAACCCCGTCCTCTTCTCCTTTACGTCGCGAACTGACCGAACGGTCATTCGGCGCTGGCGACAGGCTTGCACCCAAGCAGCGGCGCCTTGAGACAATGCTTTCGAAACGACTCTCCCTCCTTCTTTTTGCCGTGACGCTCAGCGCTTTCGCGCAGACGCCGCCGCAGCCTCTTCGCCTCACGCTCGACGACGCCATCCGCATGGCACTCGGCAACGGCACGCAGGCGGAACTGGCGCGGTCGAACGAGCAGATGGCGCGCATTGCACGTAGTGAAGCGCTGAGCGCGCTGATGCCGCAAGCGGATGCGAAGCTCATGCAGTACAGCCAGTCCATCAACCTGGCCACCTTCGGTTTTTCGCTGCCCGGACTGCCGCCGGTCGTTGGTCCATTCAACGTCACCGATGGTCAGCTCTCCGCTGCCGTGCAGGTCTTCAACTTCGCGGCGTTGCGTCGCTACCAGTCGCTGAAAAGCTCAGCCGAGGCGAGTCACTATCAAAGCGAACAGGCCGAGAACGACGTCGCCGCGGCGGTGGCGCGGCTGTACCTGATCGCACAACGCGCGCAGTCGCAGATCGACGCGCGTCAGGCCGACGTCGCGCTCTTCACGCGGTTGCTGCAGACCGCGCAGGATGAATTTCACGCAGGCACCGGCACGCGTCTCGATGTCGCACAAGGAAATGTGCAGCTCGCACGTGCGCGCCAGGCGCTGCTCATCGCGCAGAATGACCGGCAGAACGCGACGCTCGCTCTCCTCAACGCCATCGGCGCGGACGAATCGGGCGACGTCATCTTCACCGCCCTTCCTTCCGCGCCGACGAGCGTTCCCGATCTCGATCCTTCACTGACCGCGGCGAAAGAACATCGTCCCGAACTCCGTCAGGCCACCGAGCAGGTTCGCGCCGCGCAACTCACCGTCGAAGCTGCCCGCGCGCGCCTCCTGCCGAGTGTTTCCGTCGATTTCGAGGGCGACATCAGCGGCAACCATACGAACGATCTCCATTGGACGCGCCGCATCGCCGCGAACCTCGGCGTCCCTCTTTTCCGCGCCGACATCAACGCCAACATCGCCCGCGCCAAAGTGATGCTGCACGACGCCGAAACGCAGTTGACGCAACGTCAGCGCGACGTCGAGCAGGACGTACGCCGCTCCGTGATGTCGCTGCAGAACGCCGAGTCGCGCGTGACCGTCGCCACCGAAAGCGTGCAAGTCGCCGAAGAAGCGTTGACCGTTGCCGGTGACCGTCGCGCGGCCGGCTACGGCTCGCCGGTCGAAGTCGACCGCGCGCAGGACGCCTATCGCCAGGCGCACGAAGATCTCATCGCCGCGCAAGCCGATGCCGCCGCCGCGCAATTCGATTACGAGCACGCCACCGGCGGCATCCGCCGCTACATCACGAACGCCACACCCGAGGCGAAGCCGTGACTTCCGCGGCAGCAACGTTCGACGCGGCTGGAACTTTGCCTGCGCGCCAGGAGCGCAAGCCAGTCAACAAATGGCTGGTCACGATCTCGATCACGTTCGGGACGCTGATGGGCGCGATCGATGCCTCCATCGTCAACGTTGCCGTCCCTCACCTCACCGGTTCCCTCGGCGTCACCATCGAACAGATCACCTGGGTCACCACCGGCTTCGTGATCGCCACGGTCATGGTCATGCCACTGACCGGATTTCTGGCGCGCCTCTTCGGCCAGAAACGCGTGTACATGGCCTGCCTGGCTCTGTTCGTGATCGGATCCGCGCTGTGCGGAATGGTGCGGACGCTGCCGCTCCTCGTTTTCTTCCGCATCCTGCAGGGACTCGGCGCCGGCGCCTTGCAACCGACCGAACAGGCCATCCTTCGCCAGACCTTTCCGCCGAAAGAGCAAGGGATGGCTATGGCGCTCTTCGGAATGGCGGTCGTGCTCGGACCCGCGTTCGGCCCCACGCTCGGCGGCTACATCGTCGACAACTATTCGTGGCCGTGGATTTTCTACATCAACGTTCCCATCGGCATCATCTCGCTCTTCATGGTCTCGCGCTTCGTGCATGAGCCCGAGGATGTGCGCGCGGCTATGCATCAAATGGCGGAGCGGCAGCGCAAGAACATGGATTGGGGCGGCATCGCCATGCTCTTCATCGGACTCGGCACGATGCAGTACGTGCTCGAGGAGGGCAACCGTAACGACTGGTTTCAATCCGGCGAGATCAAGATCATTGCGCTGATCGCCATCGTGTCGCTGGCCGCGCTGGTCATTCGCGAGTTGAGCGCGCGCGTGCCCGCGGTCGACTTCTCGCTATTCAAGGACGTGGTCTTCTCGTCCGGCACGCTGATCGGCGCCGTGATGTTCGCGATGCTGATGGCCGTCACGTTCCTCCTTCCGTTGTTCATGCAATTCCTTCTCGGCTTTTCCGCAACCCAATCCGGCGTCGCGATGATGCCGCGAAGTCTGTGCATGCTCGTGGTGATGCCGATCGTCGGACGGATCTACAACAAGGTCTCGCCACGTCTCGTCGTCGCGTTCGGAATCGTGCTATTCGCATACACCGCATGGCTCATGGGCCATTACACGCTGGCCACATCGCGCGGCGACATCATGCAAGTCCTCATCATTCAGGGCGTGGCGTTCAGTTGCCTGTTCATCCCGCTGACGACGATGGCGCTGAGCACGATCCCGCGTCATCGATTATCGGATGCGACGGGATTGAACTCGCTCTTGCGACAAACCGGCGGCTCGGTTGGACTTGCGATTTTCGCCACACTGCTTACCCGCTACGCCACGAGCGCGCGCGGCGGAATGCTGTCGCATTTCTCGATATCCAGTCCGGCCATGATGGCTCGCATG
>DATAMS010000346.1:0-5300 GCA_036260495.1 Thermoanaerobaculia bacterium | reverse complement strand
GGACACAAGCATCGCAAGCTGTTCTGGCCGATCGAACGGACGCTCTTCAAACGCATCACGACGCAGTCCGCGCTCGATCTGCTGCGATTGTTCATCGTGCGCACGTAGCGTACACTTTGTGTGTATGAAGCGCATGAATGTAGTGATTGATCGCGAGGCGCTGGAACTGGCGAGACGGATAACAGGGAAGAAGAGCTATTCCGAAACGATCAACCATGCCATCGCGCAGATCGTGAAGCAGGAGAAGCTGATGGAAGCCATCGACGCGTTGGCCAAAGACCCTGATCCATGGTGGCCTGGATACGTCGAAGAAATGGCGCCCGATGTTGCGGAGTATCTCCGAAAGATAAAGAAGCCCGGCCGTCACGCTGCGCAAACAGTACGTGCGCCGCGCCCCAAGCGAGAGAGCTCACGTGGTTCTCGTTGATACCAGCGTCTGGCTGTCAAAGAACTCCGTGGAAGCGCTGCTCGATCTGGCAACGAAAGAGGTGTTGGCGATTTGCCCGCCGGTCGTTCAGGAATTGCTTCAGGGCGCCCACGATGAAGCTCGAATGAAACGCATGCGCACAATCGTGAGCAATTCGGAGATGCTCGATTCTCCGATGCCGTTGGCGCGTTTCGAATTCGCCGGCGACATCTACCGCATCGCTCGCGAGAAGTCATTCACGATCCGCTCATCGAACGATTGCTTGATCGCAGCCATCGCCATGCATCACGACGTTCTGCTTCTTCATGGCGATCACGACTTCGACTACATCGCGCAGTTGTTTCCGCTACGCGCGCGGAACGTCATCCCTTCCGCATCAGCAGCACGTTCGTGATCACGTCGTTGTAAAGCACGACGAGCATCAGCGCGGCGAGGACTGCGAAGCCGGCCTGCTGGATGCGCTCTTTCACACGCAGCGAGAGGTCGCGCCGCGCCACGCCTTCGATGACCAGGATCATGATGTGGCCGCCGTCGAGGACGGGGATCGGCAGAAGATTCATGATGCCGAGCTGCATCGAGATCATGGCCATCAGCGCGATGGTATTGATCCAGCCGCGGCGCACCATCTCTCCCGAAATGCGCGCGATCGAGATCGGGCCGCTCAGCTCTTTCACGCTTCCTTCGGCGCGGAAGAGACGACCGAGCGTGATGAACGTGTAGCGCAGCATTTTCCAGTTCTGCGCGACGCTGTCCTGAATCGCCGGGAAGAACGACAACTTGTGAACCTCGGTGGGCGGAATGAAGCCGCGGTACGGGTCGGTAGGATCTGGTTTGGCCGCAGCCAGCGTGGTGTGAAAACGCGAATTGCCGCGGGTGACGTCGAGGCTTGCGGCGGCTCCTTTCGTTGCTTCGAGGATGGCGTCGAGCTCGGCCAGTTGCGAGACCGGCTTCCCATTGATGGCGGCGATGTGGTCACCGGAGCGGATGCCGGCAACGGCAGCGGGCGAGCCGGGTTTGACGCGGCCGACCGACGTGTCGAAGTAAGGGAGGATGCCAGCGCGGCCAACTGGACCGAATTCGCTATCCTCTTTCTCCGGCGTCATCGTCGTCGTTCGCGTTTGTCCGTTGCGAACGTAATCGACGCGAAGCGGAGAGCCTCCATGCATGCTGATGGCGAGGCGCATGTCGTCGAAGCCATCGATCTTTTCGCCGTTCATCGCCACGATGCGGTCGCCGGCCAACAGTCCCGCGCGTGCTGCGGGCTTTCCGGGCGTGACGCTTCCGATAATCGGGCGCATGAGGAACGATTCGGTTCCGACCATGCTGATCAACGCCACGAAGGCGATGGCGATCACCACATTCATGAACGGGCCGGCCACGAGGATCAGAAAGCGCTGCCATTTCGGACGGGAGAGAAACTCGTCGGGACTGCCGGTCTGGTTCTCCTCGGGAGTATCACCGGCCATACGCACGTAACCGCCGAGGGGGACGAGCGAGACGCGGTAGTCGGTGGCGCCGCGCTGGAATCCGAAGAGCCGTTTGCCGAAGCCGAAAGAGAAAACGAGCACGCGGACGCGGAAGAGCTTGGCGACGAAGAAGTGTCCCGACTCGTGCGCGAAGATCAGGAAGCCGAGGACGAGAACGAAGCCGAGAAGGTTGGTGACGATGTTTTGCATGTGTGGGATGAGTATTCGTCGATCAGATTAGCGCTTTATGTAAAGACGGACTATGTCAACGAATCGACTGCTTCTCCGCAACAACAATTGTCCGCGCTTCTTTCCTCGCCCATCCATCCCAAGCCAGCGCATCCTCGATGGTCGCGATCGGGGCGATGCGGCCTGCGTGCCGGTCGAGCACCCGCGACACCATCTCTACGATTCCTGTGAACGGAAGTTCCCCGGCCAGGAAGCGCTCGACGGCAATCTCGTTCGCGGCATTGAGCACGGCAGGCATGGAGCCACCGGCACGGCAGGCTGCATACGCCAGCTCGACGGCCGGGAAACGTCCGGCGTCGACGGCGGTGAAATCGAGCGAGCGGATCTTCGCCAGATCAAGCCGCGCAAACGGGGCGGCGACGCGCTCGGGATAGAGCAGCGCGTATTGAATTGGAAACTTCATATCGGTCGTCGACAGCTGCGCGATGAACGAGCCATCAACGTATTCGACCATCGAGTGCACGATCGATTGCGGATGGATGAGGATGTCGATGGCCGAGGGCGGCATCGAAAAAAGATGATGCGCCTCGATCACCTCGAGACCTTTGTTCATCATCGTGGCGGAGTCGATGGAGATCTTGTTGCCCATTTTCCATGTCGGATGTGCGAGCGCGTCGGCGATGGTGATTTGCTCGAAGGTGGCGAGATCGCGCCGCAGAAATGGGCCACCCGAGGCCGTAAGAACAATCCGCAGCACCTCGGCGTGTGAGCCGCAGCGAAGCGCCTGGTGCACGGCGTTGTGCTCGGAATCGACCGGAAGAATCTCGCCGCCGTGCGCAGTCGCGGCGCGCGTCATCACGTCTCCTGCGGCGACGAGGACTTCTTTGTTGGCGATGCCGACGCGCTTGCCGGCTTTCAGCGCCGCGTAGACGGGCGGGATTCCGGCCGCGCCGACGATGGCGGCGATCACCGCATCGGCCCCCGGCATCGACGCAACAGCAGAAGCTCCCTCGGGGCCGCATACGATCTCGACGCGTCTCTTCACGCGGCTGCGCAGCGCGGCCACATCGTCGGGATTGCGAACGGAAACGAGCTCCGGCGCGTATCGCTCGATCTGCGCGGCAAGGAGATCGAGGTTGCCGCCCGCGGCAAGACCGACCACGCGAAGCGCATCGGGAAACGCGTCGACGACGTCGAGCGTGGAACGCCCGACGGAGCCGGTAGAGCCGAGGATGGAGATTGATCGCATGCGGTCGTTGGTGATCAGTCGATTAGTGGATGAGTCGATTAGTGGATGAGTAGATTAGGGATCAGTAGATTAGTGAGAAGTCGTCGGCGGTCTTGTTCAATGAATTTCATCGTTCGTGGATCGTAGGCCATGATTTTGTCTAATCCACTAATCCACTCGTCTACTAATCCACTCACTCACGCCGACATGATCTTGAAGCTCTTGAAATCGTGCTGGATCAGAAACCAGTACGCGTACAGAATCGGTGTCGTGTAGAAAATCGAATCGAAACGGTCGAGAAATCCGCCGTGACCCGGAATGAGCGTGCCGGAGTCTTTTACATCGGCGGAGCGCTTCCACATCGATTCGGCAAGATCGCCGACCACGCCCGCGACGGAGAGAATCGTACCGGCGATGATCGTGTGGACGAGCGGAAAGTTGCGGAAGAAGGTGAAGTGAATGACGAGCGCCGTGGCGATCGATGTGGCCACGCCCCCCGCGAGCCCTTCGACCGTTTTCTTCGGGCTGATGCGCGGCGAGAGTTTGTGCTTTCCGAACGTGCGGCCGAAGTAGTACGCGCCTGCGTCGCCGAGCCAGACCACGAGCAGTAGAAAGAAGACGAGCTTCCAGCCGTCGGCGAAATCGTCGTGCAGCCGGATGAGCGAGCCGCCGAGCATCCCGACGTAGAGCGTGGCAAGAATGGCAATCGCGCTCGACGGAAGCGCATCCTCGAGATCGCCGCGCGAGACGACGTACGACGCCGGAATCAGCAACAACGCTACGAAGACGCCCATCTCCACCGACACCGATTCGAGGATGAACGCGGCCACGATGAAGAGCATGATCGCGATGCAAAGCACCACCGGAATGCGATAACCCTTCCGGGTTCCCAGCACGAGAAACTCGTACAGCGCCAGCGCGGCGACGAGCGCGATGGCCGCATCGAAGACATACGGATTCGCCCAGCCCACGATCCAGATGGCGAGGGGAGCGGCGATGAGTGCTGTGAGCTCACGCTTCATGGACGGAGATCAGAGATCGGAGACAAGAGGTCAGGGCATTCCGTCCTGATCTCTGATCTCTTTTCTCTGCGTTTCCCTTCAGCTCTGCTTGCCATCGGCCTCGATGAACATCTGGGCGTCGGATTCATCGACGGCGCCGTAGCGGCGGTCGCGCGATTGAAAATCAATGATGGCTTCGAAGAGATCGCGGCGGCGGAAGTCCGGCCACAGCACTTTGGTGACATGAATCTCGGCATACGCAATCTGCCAGAGCAGGAAGTTCGAGACGCGCAGCTCGCCGCTGGTGCGGATGAGAAGGTCGGGATCATCGATGTTGGCAGTGTAGAGATGATCGGAGAAGAATTGCTCGTCGATCTGGGCATCGCTCATCTCGCGCTCGCGCAGCACGCCCATGATGCGATTGACGGTATCGACGATCTCGGCGCGGCCGCCGTAGTTGAGCGCGATCTGGAAGAGCAGCCCGCTGTTGCGCGCCGTCTGATCCGCCGCATATTTGAGCTCGCGCTGCACCGACGGATCGAGACCTTCAACGCGTCCGATCGCGGTGAAGCGGATGTTGTTGTCCATCAGCGTGGCCAGCTCTTTTCGGAGGTACTCCTTGAGCAGCATCATCAAGGTGGCGACTTCGAATCGCGGGCGCTTCCAGTTTTCCACGGAGAAGGCGTAGAGCGTCATGACGCGCAGCTCGAGGCGCGCCGCGGTCTCGACGATTTCGCGCACCGAGGCGATGCCGGCGCGATGACCTTCGACGCGCGGCAGGTGCCGCTGCGCCGCCCAGCGCCCGTTGCCGTCCATGATGACGGCGATATGCCGCGGCAGGCGCTTGAAGTCGATTCTGTCGAGGAGCGTTTCCTCGATCGAGCCCGGTTCAGCAAGTTTGCGCAGGTCGATCATCTGAGGCGGGGGATGTTATCGCAGACTTCGCGCTTCGCGCGCGTTGTCGGTTGGTTGCGCGCCGCGCGTTGTCG
>DATAMS010000679.1:0-5666 GCA_036260495.1 Thermoanaerobaculia bacterium | reverse complement strand
CAGCATCGCCGACGACCTCGATGATCGATCCCGCTTCGAGCCGCATCGCCGCATCGCATCGCGCGTCGAGCCGGTTGCGCATCCACTGACCTGCCACCACGGCGCCGGTGACCGAGCCAAAGTTGGAGTCGCCGAGGGTTTTTCCAGCGAGTGGGCTGGCAGCGGCGATGCGCAGCTCGCGACGTTGGAGATGTTCGAGCGCCTCGGCTCCCGGAAGCCGCGGGCTGATGCGTTCACTGGCGTGCGCGGCAAGCGCCGCAGCCACGATGTGCCGCGGTGTGTACGCTGCTGTCGCTCCCGCGAGCTCCATCGGCTTTCGGTGCGCGGGCTCTTCGACGAACGCAAAGATCTCGCCGCGAAAGCCCATCTGCCGCGCACGCAACGTCAGCGCGGCGTTCTCCTCATCGCGCCCGTTGGCGACAAGCGCACGCGCCTCATCCAACCTGCAGATGTCGAGCGCATCCTCTTCGGCGCGGCTGAAAACGACGGCCTGATTGCGCTCGAGCACAGCGCGCGCCGCCGCTTCATCAGTCTCAACGACGATCGACGCGACGTCGTGCGACGCCAGCCGCTGCAACAGAGTCTCGACCGCCGGTCCGTAGCGATAGACGACGACGTGATTGTTCATTTTCGGAGCAACGCGCGGCACGCGCCGCTCGAATCGTTCTTCCAGAAACGGCACCAGAAAAATCGGCACGACCAGGAAGACGAGGAAGACTCCAGCAAACTGCACGACCACGACGAGCATCACCATCGCCGGATGCTGCCAATGACTGTCCGCGCCGTAGCCGGTCGTGCTGAGCGTCTCCGCCGCCCACTCGAAGCTCTCCCAGAAAGTGCGATGCTTCCCTTCCAGCCGCGCCATCCCGAGCTGATAAAGAAGCGCACAGACGACAAGAAAAAGGACGAGACCAGCCGCGAGACCAAGAAGTCGTCGCGTGGAGCGGTGCATGGAATGATTGTAGGGTGTCGCGTGTCGGGAGTCGGGCGTCGTAGAAAAAAAATCCGACCCCCGACACCCTACGCCCGCATGCCCCTCCTCTGCACTGTCCGCGATTGTCACGAGCCGCTCGCGCGGAACGAGCGCGGACTCCTTTGCCCGCGCGGTCATTCGTTCGACATCGCGCGCAGCGGCTACGTGAATCTCCTGCAACCGAACGACAAGCGTTCGAAGCAGCCCGGCGATACGGCGGCGGCGGTCGCGGCAAGGCGCCGGCTTCACGACCGCGGCGTCACGGAACCGCTCCTCAATGCGATCAGCGCGCTCGCCGCAATCGATCGTGATGATGTCGTTCTCGATGTCGGCTGCGGCGACGGCTACTACCTCGGATCGATTGCTCTCAAGACCGGGTGCGAAGCGCACGGAATCGACATTTCCGTGCCCGCCGTTGATGCCGCGGCGCGCCGCTTCCCGGAGTGCGAATGGGTCGTCGGCAATGCGGATCGATTTCTTCCGTACGCAGGCAAAACCTTTTCGTGCGTCCTGTCGATCACGGCGAGAATGAACGTGCCCGAACTACGCCGCGCCGCTCGCGATGACGGACGGCTGCTCGTCGCCGTTCCAGCGCCGGATGATCTCGTCGAGTTGCGCGGCGCCGGGCGCGACCGCGTGGCGCGTACACTTGCCGAGTTTGGAACCGCGTTTACGCTCGTCGAACAACGGCGTGCGTCGACCGTTGCCGATCTCGATCGCGACGCTGTTCACGACGTGCTCCTCTCGATCTACCGTCCGCGCAGCATCGAGAAGGTGATCGAAAAGCGTGTCACCTTCAGCCTCGATCTCCTGCTCTTCGCCCCGCGCTGAGCGCTACAATCCGCCGCCCGATGTCCGTCCCCTATTTTTCCGTCGTCATTCCGACCTACAAGCGCTTACCGATGCTGATTCGCGTGCTCGATGCGCTTGACGCGCAGCAGGCCGCGCCCGAATTCGAAGTGATCGTCATCGACGACGGATCGGGCGACGAAACCGCGGACGTCATGCAGGCACGCCGCGCCAATCAGTACGCACTCACCTTCCAATCGCAGCCAAACTCCGGTCCTGGCCGTGCACGCAATCGCGGCGTCGCTCTTGCCACCGGCCGCTACGTCCTCTTCATCGGCGACGACACAGTTCCCGAACCGGAGTTCTTCGCGCAGCATGCACGCTCTCACGGCGAAGCCGGCGACGATCCGCACCTCGCCTGTCTCGGCTACACCGGCTGGCCGGCCGGCGAGCGCGTCACCGCGTTCATGGATTACATCAACGACTTCGGATTGCAGTTCGGCTACAAACTCATTCACGACGGCGAGATCGTTCCGTTCAATTTTTTCTACACGTCGAACATCTCGATCGACCGGCAGCTCCTCGGCCCCGAACCGTTCGACACCACGTTCCCCGCGGCCGCATGGGAAGACATCGAACTCGCGTTCCGCCTCGACGCCCTCGGACTGAAAATTCGCTACAACGCGCAGGCCATCACACGTCACTACCATCCGATGACCGTCGACTCGTTCGCGCGCCGGCAGTACACGGTGGGCCGCTCCGGAGCGATTTTCTATCGCAAGCATCCCGAGCTTGCCGGCTTCCTCGGCGTTCACGAGCTCGAAACGCGCACACTCGCCAACGACAATCGTCTCGCCCATCTCCGCCGCCGCGCCCGCCTCGGCGAACGATTCCGCCTGCTCGCGACCAACCGCGTATTCGAGACGCTGATGCGTGAGCATTACCTACGCGGCCTGCGTGATGGTCTCGCCGCCGCGTCGCCGGCGTCGAACCACGCGACCTCGGGATAGAGTTCGCAGAACTAATGTTCATCACGTTCGAAGGCATCGAAGGCTCCGGCAAATCGACGCAGCTCCGGCGCGTCTCAGAGCGCATTCCGGACGCGGTCGTGACGAAGGAGCCGGGCGGGACTCCGGTTGCCGATCGCATTCGCGCAGTGCTGCTGGACAGCAAATCGCAAATGGATCCGGTTGCCGAGGTGCTGCTGTTCGCGGCATCGCGCCGGGAGAACACGCTCAAAGTCATCCGACCCGTGCTCGACCGCGGCGGCATCGTTTTGTGCGACCGCTACACTGACGCGACGCTGGCCTATCAAGGTTTCGGACGTCTGTTGAATCTCGACCAGTTGCGCGCGCTCAATGCTTGGGCGACCAACTCGCTCGTCCCCGATCTCACGCTTCTCTTCGACTTGCCGGAGCAGACCGGCCTCGCCCGCGCGCGTTCGCGAAACGCCGATGCGTCGCAGGACGAAGGTCGATTCGAGGCCGAGGATCTTCGTTTTCATCAGCGCGTACGCGAGGGATATCTCACACTCGCTGCCGCGGAGCCATCGCGTTTTGCGTTGATCGATGCACAGGGCGCCGTCGACGATGTTTACGCGCGTGTCGAGGCCGTGCTGACCGCGCGACTGCCGAGGTACTTCGGTGAGTGAGGCGGCGCGGCTGCTGCTGGAAACTGCGCAGCGAGGGGAGTTGCATCATGCCATCCTTTGCTACGGACCGTCGTCGCAGGCGCTGCGCGACGTCTCGGTCGGAATCGCGAAGACGCTCAACTGCCTCAACGGCACCCAGGGCGACGATTGCACGGCGTGCCAGCGGATCGAGCGCAGGATTCATCCGGACGTACATTTCATCGAAGTCGCCGGCGACCGGAAGATGATCAGCGTCGAGCAGATTCGCGAGATCGTCGCCGCCGCGTCGCTGCGCCCGTACGAAGGACGCAACAAGATCTTCATCATCGATCCCGCGCATGCAATCAGCGTTGGCGGCTCGAACTCGCTGCTCAAAACGCTGGAGGAGCCGGCCCGCGACACGACCTTCATCCTGCTCACTCGCTCGCCCGATCTTCTGCTGCCGACGATCCGCTCGCGCTGCCAGATGATCTTCGTCGGCGGCGAGCCCGAAGCGAACGATGCCCTCGCCGCGGCGATCGCCGCGAGCCTGACGCGCTTCTCCGACAATCGCGACAGCGCTGCACTCCTCGGGCTGGCCTCGCTCATCGCTTCGCAAGATGAGGTTAGCGACGCCGTGGCGTTGCTCGGGAAAATCCTCTGCGACGCGGTTGCCGGCCGGCTGCCGCTATCGATCGAGCGCGAGCGTCTCCTCGCCGCCGCCGATGCGACCACAGCCGCGATCCGCTGGCTCAACGTCAACGCCGACGCCCGGATGCTGGTCGAGCAGGCGTTGGCGGAGCTGGTGGTTTGAGGCTGGTTGCTGGGTTGGTCGGTTACTGAGTTGCTGAGTCTTCGGCTCGGCCAACTCAGCAACCAAGCCGACCAGTCATCCCAGCAACCTCATCACGTAACCGTTTACAAAAAAGAACCGGCCCCGTGTTTCCACGGGGCCGGGGGAGATCTACTGGATGTGAGTGGGTGCGAACGCTTGGGAGGTGAGATGTTGCTGGATCGGTAAGATTCAAAGAAGAATTCAAGCGGTAAAACGAGAGGCGGGCGGTTGAAACAGAAAGCTAATCCGCCCCCACGTCATCCAGTAAATTTGTCAAAGTTCGAACGGCGAAGCTGATTATCGCACGACCTTGTGAAAAATTTCTCAACGTGACAGCAACGTGACAACTCTCGTAGTTGCTGACACATAACCAACACTTTCGGAACGGCAATTATTGTAGTACAGAACAAGCGTTCGGTCAATTATACGTCCTCAGACCCCTCCTGGTTTCGGTTCCTGGCAGCCTCTAGGGCCGATCGCGTGCCAGCAATGCTCGGATACACTCGCCCCATGTCCCGCAAGAAACGCGTCGTCGGAACGGCCGGTCACATCGATCACGGCAAGACCGCGCTCGTGCTCGCCCTGACCGGCACCGATACCGATCGCCTTCCGGAAGAAAAGCGCCGCGGCATCACCATCGACCTCGGGTTCGCGAGCTGGTTCACCGACGACTACCAGATCGGATTCATCGACGTTCCCGGTCACGAGCGTTTCGTCAAGAACATGCTGGCCGGCATCGGCGGCATCGACAGCGCGCTGCTCGTCGTCGCGGCTGACGAATCGATCAAGCCGCAGACGCGCGAACATTTCGCCATCTGCCGGCTGCTCGACATCAAAACGGGCGTCGTCGCGATCACGAAGCGCGATCTGGTCGAGGACGACATCCTCGATCTCGTGCGGATGGAGATCGAGGAGATGGTGGCCGGCAGCTTCCTCGCCGGGAAACCGATCGTGCCCGTGAGCAGTGTGACGCGCGAAGGTCTCGACGATCTGCGGCGCGCGATCGTCGCGTCGGTCGCCGAAGTCGAGGATCGCGATGCGTCGACGCGGGTGTTCCGGTTGCCGATCGATCGCGTGTTCACGATGAAGGGCTTCGGCTCGGTGATTACCGGCACCACGTTCGCCGGACGCCTGCACGTCGACAGCGACGTCGAAGTGCTGCCGGGCGGCAAACGCAGCCGCGCCCGCAACATTCAGGTGCACGGCGAGTCGCGGGACTCCGCTTCGGCCGGCGAGCGGACCTCGGTCAACCTTCCCGATATCGAGCTTCAGGATCTTCATCGCGGCCAGCAACTCGTCGCTCCCGGCGCGCTCCGCACTTCGCAAGTCATCACGGCGCGCCTCGATCTTTTGCCATCGTCTTTCGGTGGTGCCAAGCCGTTGAAGGACCAAACACGCATACGTTTTCACCACCTTTCCGCTGAACTGCTGGGAAGCATCCGCTTTGTCGATGAGACGGC
>DATAMS010000328.1:22500-35397 GCA_036260495.1 Thermoanaerobaculia bacterium | reverse complement strand
CCTCGTGGACCTCAAAGTAGTCGAGATATGCGCCGGCGGCGGCGGCCAGGCGCTGGGTCTCGAGCACGCCGGTTTTGAGCACCTTGCCGCGCTCGAGATCGACATTCACGCCTGCGAGACGCTTCGTCTCAACCGGCCTGAGTGGAACGTCATCAAAGACGATATCCATCACTTCGATGGAACGCCGTACCGAGGCCGCACGGATCTGCTGGCGGGTGGAGTTCCCTGCCCGCCGTTCTCGATCGCGGGAAAGCAGCTCGGCAGCGATGATGACCGCGATCTCTTTCCCGAAGCCCTGCGTCTCGCGGCCGAGATTCAGCCTCGCGCCGTAATGCTCGAAAACGTTCCCGGATTTGCGTCGGAAAAATTCAAGAACTACCGCAAAGCCTTGATCGAAGAATTCGGCCAGCTCGGATACAAAGTCGATGGTTGCATTCTGAACGCTTGCGACTTTGGCGTCCCGCAACTCCGGCCTCGGTTCATCATGGTCGCGCTTCGCAAGGAGGACATGCAGTTCTTCCGCTGGCCCGAGGCGGAGCAGCGCAGGTGGTTGGTGGGCGATGTCCTCGCCGATCTGATCGGCGCAAACGGCTGGAAGGGCGCTGCTGCCTGGAAAGCGCGCGCCAACGGCATTGCGCCTACGGTTGTAGGAGGATCAAAAAAACACGGCGGACCCGACCTCGGGCCCACGCGCGCCAAGCAACAGTGGGCTGCGCTCGGCGTCGACGGTCTCGGCATCGCCGACGAACCGCCATCGAAGGACCTTCCGAAAGGCGCCAGTCCGAAGCTCACCGTCCGGATGGTGGCGCGAATCCAGGGTTTCCCCGACGCCTGGCAATTCGCTGGCCGCAAGACCGCCAGCTACCGCCAGGTCGGCAATGCGTTTCCGCCGCCCGTCGCTGAGGCAGTCGGCCGCTCGATCATTGCCGCTTTCAAAGCAGCCGCTGAGAAGTCGACCGAGCGCCGGCGGCAGCGCATCGTCGATCGCCCGGAAGCCGCGATCAGGTAGGCATGACGAAAACGCCTAGTGCTCCGCGGCAGCCCGGATCAAAAGCAAAGATCCTCGACTTTTTGCTCGCGAATACCGGACGCGTGCTGACTTCGGACGAGATTCGCGACGCATCGGGCAATGCGTCGGAGTGGGCTCGCCGCGTCCGCGAGCTGCGCACGGAAGAGGGCTACCAGATCCTCACGCACAACGACCGCGCCCACCTCAAGCCGGGCGAATATCTCATTGAGACGGACGAGCGTCTGCCTGCTCTCGCTCGCAACGTTTCGAAGGAGACGCGCGCTTTCGTCTTCGCGCGCGACGGCTACACCTGCCAGCTTTGCGGCGTTGCTGCTGGCGACCCCGATCCTGACACCGCTGGCCGAACGATCCGCCTCGCTCTCGGGCACGTCATCGACAAATCGAAGGGTGGTTCCGACGAAGCGTCGAACTTTCGCACCTATTGCAGCAACTGCAACGAGGGTCTGCAAAACATCTCTCCGCCCAAACCTTCTCAGATCGACGTGCTCACCTACATCAGGCGCGCCACTCGCGAGGACCAGCTCGCGGCGCTCAAATGGCTGCGCCAGAAATTCAACGAATAGCCGGTTCCGCGCGATTCGTTTCCTCCCCCGCCTTTCGCATTTGCCACAGAAGATGACTGAGATGCGATCTTCGCGACTCGCCTGTCGTCACGATCAGGAGCTTGGTGATCTTCAGTTCCAGCGGATCCGTCAGCAGGAGGATCAGCATCTCGCGGAGGAAGTTGGTGTTCAGGGTGACGTCGTTGTCGGTGCCGACGCCGAGGCGGAGGCCTTTTTTTTCCCACCAGGAGAAGGGATGGTCTTTGTAGTCGCTGATCGCGCCGGTCAGTTTCTTGTTTGATGATGGGAGCGAGACCAGCGTCAGGCGCTTGTCGATCATGCGGTTGAGGACGTCGTGCTGGTAGTGCTCGACTTCGCGGGCGTGATGGAACTTCGTTTTCGTCGCCAGCGTGGCTTCGTTGTCAGTGAGCGGCTCGCCGCGGAGGAGTTTTTCGCGGATGAAATCGCGGCCACTCCAATCCATGTCGAGCAGCTCGTCGTGCTCGCGGGTGCCGCGCGCGACCCGCTCGCCGCGGCCGTTTGCGGTGAGCACGCGCTGGAGCATGCGGTGGAAGTAGAAGTTGGGATTGATGCCGAGGGAGAGGCCGTGCTCGATGGCGTCGACGTACCAGATGTTCATCGCGTTATCGACCGCCTGGATGCCCTGCCGCAGCGTGTTCCAGGTCTCGCCGTGGTGGCTGCGCGTGCGGAAACCGTACGCCTGCAGCTTGCGGAAGCCGACGCGCATCTCCTGAAAATGCGCCTTCCGATAAAACCCGCGCTCGTTGCCCACCGTGTCGACCTCGGTGACGACATCGCGAAGCTCGGGATGTTTTTTCAGCAGGTCGATGATCTGACGCACCTGATCGTCAAAGCTGGCGCGCTTCGTCGGATAGCGCGTGGCGTCGTAAAACCCAGGCTCCTTGCGGAAACTCGGCGAGAGGATGAAACGAAACGCCGGGACTTCGCTCTGAAACGCGCGAAACCCTTCGTACAAACCCAGCATCACATCCTCGGCGGTCAGCGCGCTGATGCCGGGAATCTGCTCGGACGAATCGGTAGTCTCGCGGAAGAGCGTGAACTTCAGGCGGATCGAGCCGACGTTGGCGTCGCGATAAAGCCGGTTCGCCATGTGGTACGCGGCGTCGCGATGCGCGTCGCGCGATGTGAGCACGAGCTTGGCGAGGTAGAGAATCTTCAGGTACCGATCAAAACGATCGTCATCGCCGAGGCGGATGAGTCGATCGACATCGGCGGCGCTGGTGATGGGAAGCGCACCGACGCCGTACACCTCGGCGATCTTCGCTTCGTACATCGCGCGTTGCGGACCGTCGAGCAGCGGCGCAAGGCGCGGCCAGATGAAATCGGCGTCGAGCGAGCCGGTGAGATGAATGTGCTCGTCGCGAAACGGAATCGGAAACGCGCGGAAGAAATCGGCAAGTGAGCGAGCGACGGCGTGGCCGAGGAGTGCTTCGATCGGCGCGGCGTCGACACGGAAGTGGCCGAGGAGCTCACGAAATTCACGAATCTCATGCGCGAGCACGAGGTCGGTCTCGAGTTGCAGCGCGTGCGAGGCGAGCGACAGCGTGTCGGCGAGCGACAAGCCGCTCGTCTCGCTGATGAGCTGCGTGAAGAATTTCGTCAGCCGCGGAACGACTTCCATGCCACGCATGCTATCGCGGGCGGCGAACAGCGACTGCGGCGTGCTGATCGGCTGTTTGCCGGGCTCTGGTATTCTCGAACGCCTGTTGCCCGACGACGCCACACCTATCGAGCTTTCGATCGTCATGCCGTGCCTCAACGAAGCGCGGACTCTGCCGGCGTGCATCGAGAAGGCGTTCCGTGCGTTTCGCGAGCACAACCTGTCAGCCGAGGTGGTGATTGCGGATAACGGAAGCACCGATGGATCGATTGAGATCGCGAACCGCCTCGGCGCACGCGTAGTGAACGTCGCCGAGCGCGGTTACGGCGCCGCACTTCACGCCGGGATCGAAGCTGCCCGGGGAACGTTCGTCATCATGGGAGACGCTGACGACAGCTACGACTTCAGCGCCATCGCGCCATTCGTGGAGCGTCTTCGCGCCGGCGCGGAGCTGGTCATGGGATGCCGTTTCCCATCCGGCGGCGGCACGATCATGCCCGGCGCCATGCCGTGGAAACACCGCGTGTTCGGCAATCCCGTACTCACGGGTATGGGAAGGCTTCTTTTTCACGCGCCGATCTCGGATTTTTACTGCGGGCTGCGCGGCTTCCGGCGCGATTGGGCCGCGGGCCTCGACTTGCGCACCACCGGAATGGAGTTCGCGCTCGAGATGGTGACGAAGGCCGCGGTGATGAGCGCGAGGATCGAGGAGGTTCCAATCACGTTGTACAAAGACGGCCGCGGCCGTCCGCCGCACCTCCGCAGTTGGCGTGACGGGTGGCGCAGCGTTCGGTTCTTTCTTCTCTACAGCCCGCGCTGGCTGTTCCTCGTGCCCGGCATTCTCCTGTTCGCGGCCGGTGGTGCCGGCTGCGCGGCGTTGCTGCCCGGGCCCGTGCACGTTGGTTCGATGGGATTCGACACGACGACGATGCTCGTCGCGGCCATGGTGCTCATCCTCGGATACCAGCTCATCATCTACGCCATTTTCACTCGCCTGTTTGCCATCACGGAGAAGCTCCTGCGCCCCGACAAGCTGACGACGATCTTCTTCACCAGGATCACACTGGAGGGCGGCATTGCCGCCGGTTCAGTGCTCCTGACCGGCGGTCTTGCCCTTCTGATCTACGCCGTCCACCTCTGGCAAGTGCATGGTTTCGGTGCCTTCGACTATTCGGAGAGCCAGCGGCTGGTGATCCCGGCCGTCACCGCCATCATCCTCGGCGTGCAGACCATCTTCGCCAGTTTCTTTCTCAGTATTCTCGGTCTTGCCCGCCGCTGAGACCGCGATATTCGATCCATCGAAAGAGCTGCACCACAAGTCGTTGCGGGAGGAGCATCAATATCCGTTCCGCGAAAAGCCTAAGACGATCGACCACACCGAACCTGCCGCGAAAGTAGCGCGTCTTGATCTCGATCATGCTCTTGATGGTCGGACGGATTCGTGAGAACTTCAGCGCTCCTGGTCGGAACCGGTACAAGATCAACGGCTCTTCGGACGCCGCGAACCGAGCGCCACGCGTCACCATCCGGCACCAGAGATCGAAGTCTTCGGAGAAGACTCGAGTTGCTTCGTAGCCGCCGGCCGCCTCGACCGACGCCTTCCGAAACATGACCGAGGGATGGGACACCACGTTCGTTCGTCGCAGGCCCGCGGCGATCTCATCGTGTGACAGCGGCAGGTTGCGGCGGCCGATGAGGCGTCCGCTCTCGTCGATGACGTTGATGCGCGACCCATAGACATCGATTTCCGGATGGGATGATAGAAACGCAAGCTGCCGCTCGAGCCGCTGCGGCAGGCAGACGTCGTCGAAGTCGAGCCTGGCAATCAGAGCCGATCGGGCGAGAGCCACTCCCACATTCAATGACTCCGCAAGACCGAGCCTCACATCGTTTCGATGCACGCGTATTCGAGAATCATCCATATCGGCCAGAATGGTGCCCGTTAGAACAGCGGACGGATCCTCGATGATCAGGAGCTCGAAGTCTGTGAAAGTCTGGGCCAGCACGCTGCTCACCGCTTCCCTCAAGAATCCGGGCTGCGGCTCATACACAGACATCAAGACAGTGATCGCCGGCGGCTGCGGCTTCGTCATGAAGGGTCACGTTCTGGCGGTAACGAAAGAACGTGCACGGGTACGTCGTGTCTTCCGCCGGTCAGTTTCGCGTCCAGCGCGTACGTCCGATACGCGAACGCATTCATCCTGCTGATGAAATCTTCGGGAGTGATCGGCGGATGCACCTCACAGAGAATCACCGGCCGGCGCTCGCCCCGCAGAAGACTCTGCATCCCATCGATGGCGAGCAGTTCCGCGCCTTCGATGTCGAGCTTCACGACGTCGAGCCCTGGCAGCGCGTGATCTCGCACGAAATCATCGAGGCTCGTGACGCCCACCGAAATACCATGCTCGCCTACACGGCCGTCGACGAGTGTGTGTCCCGCATGAAACGTGTCGAGAAACAGGAGCGACTCGCCGCTGGTGGCCGCGATCGCCTTTTGCACTGGCAGGACATTGGTCAGATGCCCGATCTGCTTCAACAGTCGTGCGAAATTGTTCGGATCCGGTTCAAATGCGAAAACGCGCCCATCCGCGCCGGCGCGCCGCGAAGCGAGCAGCGAATAGCCGCCCATATTTGCACCGCCGTCTACGACCAGCATGCCGGGCGCAATCGCATCCCAGAACGCGCGCGTGGATTCGGGCTCGTGCAGAAAGATCGCCAGGCTCGGCCACAGACGGACCAGCAGCGGATAGATCTTCCATTTCAGCGACGAGATCGCGTCGAGGACCCCAAGAGGAACCAATCGCTTGACGAGGATCGTTCGCCATTCTGCGAGCACCGGCATGAGAGATCCATCGTAGCCTACCCGGCCATAGCCTTAGAATCCCGCAACACATGATCGTCCTGGCCGGCGTGGCATTCTTCTACCTCGGCGCGCAACTAGCCGCCCGGATTCACAATTCAGAGGAGCTCACAGCTCTCGAGCGCGCAAGTAGCACAGCGCTGCTGGGAACATCCCTTTGGATCGCGGTCAATTGGCTGTTGTCGGTGCCGCACTGGCTTAACCGCCCCGCGCTGCTTTCGATCGCCGCCGCAGCGATCGTCGCCGCCATCATTCTCAGGCGGCCCGGCACGGTGCGCACTCGACCCTCGGCAATCGTGCTGCTTTGTCTTCTGCCGCTGGCCGGCTGGATCGCCTTTCTGCTATGGCGCGCCTGGGTTCTGCCAATTGGCAGCGCCGACGCGCTGATCTACCACATGCCGCGCGCGGTCATGTTCTGGAAAGCCGGTGGTTACTCGTGGTTCCCCAATGTCCCCGACTTCCGCATCAATGGCGTCGCCGCCAACTACGAACTGCTGCTTGCGGATGTTCTGGCCATTCAAGGCCGCGACACGATCGCGGAGTGGATGAGCGTTCTCTTCTTCGTCCTTCTGCTCATCGTTTCTACAGCACTGGCCCGGCGTTGGTGGGGCAAGGGACGCTATCTCGTCGCGGTGCCATACCTCATCGCCTCCATTCCATTGGTCGTCCTGCACGCCGGAGCAATTAAGAATGATCTGATGTCGCACTTCTTTGCACTGAGCGCGTTGTTATGGGCAGGGCGTTGGTTTTCAAGCCGCCGTTTCCCTGACGCCGCACTATGTGTGATTGCACTTTTCGCCGGCGCCGGCACCAAGAATCATTTGCTGCTGCTCGTCGCCATCCTCGGCTTACTTTTCCTCATGGGCCGTCCTACGTTTCGTTTCCTTCTGCGGCTGTCGCTCGTCGCGGCCGCCTCATTTCTCTTCCTCGGAGGCGTTCACTATTTCTTTTCGATCCGCCACTCAGGCTGCGACGGCGTTGCCCCGGCACAATACGGCGAATGGGGAAATCTGATCCGGTTCCCGCTCGATATCTTCAGTGCGCCCTTCTCATCTTCGGACACAGACCTCGTTCTTCCCTGGACTGATACTCCGACGCCCTGGTATCGCTACGACGTCTACTCCTCGCATTACGGACAGTTGGTGAGCATCGCCCTGATCCTCATGCCTGTTCTGCTATGGGCTTTCCGCCGGCGTGATGATGGAGCGCCTCCCAAAGAACGTTACGTCGTCCTCGCCTCCGGCTCCCTGTTCTTTCTCCTCATGATGCCGATCCAAGCTGTCCCGTCTGGCCTGGCGTCCTATTTTCCCCGGTATTTACTATCGGTGGCAGTTCTCGTTCTCTGGGCGACGATCGTGCCACTGTATTCCGCAATCGAGCGCAAACTCGCCGGCAGGAAGGCGATGGGCGTACTGGCGCTCGTTGCGGCGATCGTTCTCCCGCTACTGACAATTGCAGATTATGCGGCGCGCGACAAATGGATGCCATTTAACTATGTGGCAGCCGTGGCGCACCGGCACGGGGCTCGCCTTTATCCCCCAATTCCAGTTCGCGCGGCGATGGTGGTGGATCGTCTCGCCGGCCCAACGGATCGAATCGAAATTCACGGCGGGCACGACACCTATCTCTATCCGGCTTATGGAATCTCACTGTCGCGCGATCTTCATTTCATCGGCAGTGCAGCAGAGATACGGCCCGACGCACCCTGGGTAGCCATCGACCGCGCCGATAACATCTTCTGGCATCACCCCGCGTTCAAGAGCGCCGGGGATTGGCGTCGTTATTGGGGGCAGGGCACGCCGTCGCCTGAGGACGTCAGCGTACTCCAGGCCTTGGCGCGGGATTCGCGCTATCAACTCGTGTACTACTCGCCTCGATTCAATCAGGCGGTGTTCCGCCGCATTCAATAGCGAGGCCGCGGCTTCGCGACCTCGAGCAGCGGAGACGCGCCCTGCCTTTGAGCGAATTTCCCTTCCTCGAGAGCAGTGATACATCGCGCGGACTGCGCAAGATTCTGGACGTTGCGCTCATCGATGTACCGCACATAGACGGCGCCCTGCGGCAATCCATGAAGATGCGCATCCAGCATGCGGCACGGCGGCAGGTCGGACTCCGTCAAATGCGGCAGCCACGACTGTCCTTCGTTCGTATGTGCGTACGCAAGGGAGAATGGAACTTGGTCCTTGTATGCATACCAGTAATACGAACCGGCGGGTGCAACGAAGGGGCAATCCTGTGGTTGGAGCCAGACACCCTCGCCGGGAAGGAGATTGCTCATGATCGCTTCCTGGAGTTTCCAATGACTCTGATCAATTGGTTCGCGCAGTTCGACGATTGCGGCTGCAACAAAGAGAGCCACCACCACCACGTTCGCGCCGATTGTCCACACACGGTACCGCCTCGGTGCCGCCGAGAGGACAACTCCATAGGCCGCAGCAAGCGAACAACCCCACATGACGAAGTACTGCGGCCAGAGGCGCGGATACGAATAGAGGAACCGGACCTCCAGCGCGCCTGAAATGACGAAAGCGATGAGCAGGAGCGCGAGATGGCGGCGCCGCTCGCCTATGGAAGCCCAATGAGCAATGAGCAGGATGATCAGGAGAGCGATCGCCGGAATTGCCACCAGAGGACGAAACCACGCCGAGCAGTATTCGAACGGCCCCGGAAACCGAAACGTGGCGCGAACCATCGGCGACGACCCGAACCATTCGTAATATCGCAGAGGATACCGATACGCGAAAAACAACAATGCTCGCAAGGGCGCGACGCGCAATGCGGCTGCCAGCGCGATTGCAGGCCCGGCAGATGCGACGAGCAATGACAGGCCCGCATCGAGCCACGAACGTCTCCACGTGCTCCACAAATATGCGAGATACCAGACTGCGATCGCGGCAGTCTCGAGCGGCCACTTTGGGTTCCATAATGCAGCCACTCCGATGAGCGCCGCACCGGCGCCGGCAAGCAGGGCTCTCTTGCGCGGACTGTGCTCATCGCGCACAATCAGGAGGACGCCTCCCCAGAACAAAAGAAGCGTAAACGGCTCCGAGCGTACGTCGATGACGCTCCGATCGTACGTCCATCCCCTTGCGAGCAGGACAGCAAGCGCCGGCAGGACCGCGAGCTCGCTACCGGCCGCTTTCGATGCAAAAACCGCCACGCAGAGCATTGCGGCCGTGCCCACGGCCGCAGTGAGCAGCCGCGCGTTCGTGATGTATTGGCGCAACGCGTCGAAATCGAGATCCGTGGGTGCAAACCTCTCCAAAATCAGATACAAGAACGGCGTGTGATTCTCGACAAAATCGCGATACAGCGTCTTTCCGGACGCCATCCACTCCGCCGCGCGCAGGTGCTCCGCCTCGTCATGATCGAGCGCGCGTGAAATGACGTGACCAATGACCGCTGCGTGCAGACCGAGAATAAGGACGAGAGCAATCGCGGCGATTGTTTTGTAAAGAGCGCCAGAGACTGACTCCTCCATAATCGGACCTGATTGTGGCATATCAGGCGCGGCGGAAGGTAACGAGAACGTCGCAAAGCCCCAACGAAGGCCCCTGTGAAGACGAGGTCGGGCGGCGCGATGAGCGGATACCAGCACGGTTGGGGGATTCGATTCAGAACGCGACCGCAGTTTGTTATTTACGGGCCGTGATGGCAAGCTCGAATTAAACCGGCTGGGCCACAGCTCTTCGCGCGTTCTACAAGAACATGGCGCATTGCCTGGCAGCTCTGGATTTCGCGCAATCCGCTCGCCGGCATTTCCATGCCGCACTGGCGCTTCCATGCCGTCTGATCCTCGCGCTGTTCAGACGTCTGTTCGGGAATCATCAGCGCGTCTGACTGGCAGGAACAACGCTGCAAGGACCACCAGAAGCAGCACACCCTGTACTGCGATCAATGCAGTGATGATCGAGCTCACGCTGTCGTGCATGAACGCGATCAGCGCGAGCTGCAGCACGGCGAAGCCGGCATAAATTCTGGCAACACCGAACGCGCCGACGGTGACGCGTGCTTGAGCGATGAGCAACGTCAAACAGCTGATCACGAGAACACTGGAGAGTGCCGCTGCGATCGAGCCAGCCTCAGCGTAGTCAGGACCGTAGAGGAACGTCGTCAGCTCGCGTCCCCGCCATGTCAACAACGCCAGGGGAACCGTGCAGAGCGCGAGGAAGTATCCGCAGAGCCGCAGCGTCGGTCTTGCGATTGAGCGCCCTTCCTCATGCAATGCCACGAGCATCGGCCCGGAAAGGATGTACAGCGGCACGAACAACACTCCGAACGCGCGCGTTATCGCCGAGGCAGCGCCGTACTGTCCTGCGACCCCAGCGGGAAGCCAGTGCTTTACAGCGAGCATGTCGGCGTTCTGAAAGACCGCGCTGGCAAGTAGCAGGAGCAGCAGAGGGGAAGCCAGGCGCACCACTTCCCGCCAATCGTCGCCGGTTCCCGCTTCGCCTTGACCACCATGCAGCATCAGCGCCGTAGCCACGCTCATCGAAATGAGGTACGCGACGAGTGCCAGTTCCGCGCGCTGCATGAATCCGAGGAGAACGACAGCAAGTGCGAGACGCAGCGCACCCTCTAAAACCGTATTCAGGTTTTGCGTGCGAAATTGACCCAGTCCTTGCAGAAAACCACGCTCGATGCTCGCAAGCGAAAAAGTGATCGCGCACAACAAGGCGAGCATCGGAGTCCAGAAAGTACGAAAGTGAAAGAGCCGCGCGAGGGGAGTGGCCGCAGCGCACGAAACAACAATTGCCACAGCCGTCCAACGGCGGAAACGGCTTCGCACAAAGGAGCGGAGCGCGCCGGCGCGCGCAAGATCGCCACGTGCAACCAGCCGCGCGGCCACACGCGACACCGCGGGCGCAATCGTGCTCAACGCCGTCGTCGACACGAAAATGAACGACAACGCCGAAGAGAAATCCGCGTTCGCCTCAGGGCCGAGGCGCCGCGCGGTGTACGCGATGTATGCGAAGACGAGGAGGGCCGAAACGCCAGCAGCAACGACAAGCTCCGCAGCAACGCCAATCTCGGTGCGAAGCTTCACGCGCACTCCGCCCGTGAGGCGCCGGCGTCGAACGGCAGGATGGCTCGAAACCCACCCGCGCTGGCTGCCGGGACAACGGAACCTCTCCCAGTGCAGACGCTCCTGCGCGCAGTCGCGCGGGAACTGCTTCGAGCGCCGGCCAGGACTGCCAGGTATCGGCCGCGACGTGCAATGAAGCTGCTCATTCCGCGTCAACAATATCAAGGCGGTCGATCATGATTCGCACGAGGCCGGAGAAAGAAACCATACAGGGTCGCGATCGCTCCGGCACGAACAAACCAACTATCCCGACGTATGTGCTGGGGGTCCGTCCTTCGCTCGGACGCTTTCCGCTGTTGTCCTCGTGCACTCAACGAGCAATGGGAGCATTAGCCATGGCGATGAGTACTTCTGGTTCGGCCTGAACGAAGGGGAGCGGACGGGGATAATGCCGTCCCGGCCGCTCGAAAGCGATGCCAAGCAACTTTCGCATCTGGTGAAGCCGGACAGCGGCCATCGGAAATCGCCGGCCGATGCGCTCAAGAGTTGCGACGTACTCGTTGCGATAGGCACTCTGTCCGTACAGGATCACCCGGCCGAAGTGCCCGCGCAGAAGCGTTTCGAGCTCATTCGCTGAATACTCGCGGATATGAAAGGGATTGAACGGATGGTCCGAGAGCGTTCGTCCAGGATTCAAGACACGGCGATTTGGAGTGGAGCAGATCAGGAGTCCATCTCGCTTCAGGACGCGGCCCATCTCCTTCGCATATGTCTCATCGTCATCGATGTGTTCGACTGTCTCCAACGACACAACAAGGTCGAAGGTGCGGTCAGCGAAGGGCAGGCGGGTCGCGGATGCACAGGTGAGGAAGGGGCGTCCGAATGTGCTCGCCTCCAGTAGGGGATCAAGGGCGACGTCGGCAGAAATGACAAGTGAGGCCCCTCGGGCGGCCAGCACCGCCGAGCCGTAGGCATTGGCACAGGCTACGTCGAGTACGGCGCGGCCCGCGACAAGTTCGGCGGCCCATCGATACCGGGATTCGTGCTGATAACGAAGCCAGGGAGGCTGCCAGTGGCCCGCAGTGATACGTTCTTTAATGAGGCTCATAAGAACAGCAAAGGCCCTCGATTGCTCGAGGGCCTTTCATAAATTTTATCCCGGCGGCGTCCTACTTTCCCACACAGTTGCCCGCGCAGTATCATTGGCGATGAGAGGCTTAACTGCCGTGTTCGGAATGGGAACGGGTGTGACCCTCTCTCTATGACCACCGGAAACTTGATATCGGTTTTCGGGGTACAGCATTGAATACGGGTTGCAGGGATGCACACTGCAGACAACATCAAATCAAGGCATTTATGGTCAAGCCAAACGACCGATTAGTACTGGTAAGCTACGAGTATCGCTACTCTTCCACATCCAGCCTATCAACGTGGTCATCTACCACGGGTCTTCAGGGAGAACTCATCTTGTGGTTGGCTTCTCGCTTATATGCTTTCAGCGATTATCCTTTCCCGACGTAGCTACCGAGCGATGCCCTTGGCAGGACAACTCGTACACTAGAGGTCAGTGCTTCCCGGTCCTCTCGTACTAAGGAAACCTCCACTCAATTCTCCTCCGCCCACAACAGATAGGGACCGAACTGTCTCGCGACGTTCTAAACCCAGCTCACGTACCGCTTTAATCGGCGAACAGCCGAACCCTTGGGACCTGCTCCAGCCCCAGGATGCGATGAGCCGACATCGAGGTGCCAAACCCTGACGTCGATGTGAACTCTTGGTCAGGATCAGCCTGTTATC
>DATAMS010000328.1:0-17500 GCA_036260495.1 Thermoanaerobaculia bacterium | reverse complement strand
TTGACGCGGACACGCCTACCACTCGAATTTGCTACTGGGAAAGATCCGCGGAAGAGGTGCTGCGTCTACCGCTTGCAGGGACCGGGGATTGTATGTTCCCGCCTGCGCTTTGTCAACTACCGCAAGTAGGGCTCACAACTCCGTGACGCACCTCGCTATTCCACTCCGCGAAGATCGCTTCCGGACTCGCTCGCTACTACCACGAAAGCCCGTTTCGCCTTTGCACAAACTGCTGTGCAGATTCGAGTTATCGTTCGTTTTCCAAAGATCCGGTACCGCTCAGGGACCAGCCAGAACGACAGTAGGTGGGGTCCTATTCCACGGTTTTCGATGAGTCGTGGGACGGAGAGAGGATTCCGTGGGGCACGCGCCGGGAGTGGGGCGTCGGGTGTGGGGCGTGGGGGTCGGAGGCTGCCGAGTGTCACGCAAGAGAGCCCGCCTTTCATGCAAGAGACCCCTGCCTTTCTTGCAAGAGACCCAGCCTTTCTTCGAAGAGACTCAGCCTTTCTTGCAAGAGAGCCCGCCTTTCTTGCAAGAGACCCCTGCCTTTCTTGCAAGGGAGCCAGCCTTTCTTCGAAGAGACTCAGCCTTTCTTGCAAAAGACCCGGCCTTTCTTCGAAAAGACTCAGCCTCTCTTGCAAGAGACCCGGCCTTTCTTCGAAGAGACTCAGCCTTTCTTGCAAGAGACCACCGGTGCTTCTTACCCTCGGCCGCTCACCAAGGCAAAAGAGCGCATCGCATTGATATCAAGGCACTTACTGCTTCCAGAGATGCTGCGCTAGCCCTCCAGCTTTCTTCGCAGCAGGACGAGGTCGTACACGATCTTCAGCACGCCTGCCGCTACGAACGGAACCTAGGCATGGCTGAGACTGGCGATCAGCGGCATCGCCACAACGGGCGCGAGGGCCTCTCCGGTCGTCCGGGCCACTCCCGTGATGCCGGAACGCCGAGCGATCACGCCATCGAGAAAGTCCGTAAACGCAGCGCCCGCAAAAATGAAAAACGCCAGCCGGTACTCGCCGCGAAACGAAGCGTACAAAAACACCGGCACGGCGAGGAGCCGGAGAAGCGTGAGCGCGTTGGGGAATCATCCGCGGCCTCGTCCCGAACGACACGCCCAAGACATTGACGCTCGTCCACAGCGACCTCAAAGGTCACGACCGCAATGACGACCCGTCGGCACGTTAGTGCTGACCAGGCGTCCATGACGCCGGCAACAGGATGCGCCGAAACGCGACCCCGAATCCTCGGCACGGGTTGAATTAAGGAAGGCGTACATCTGAAGATCGAGGTCACCTTAGTCCGATTTTCGACGAAACTTCCATTCACCACCCCATCCTGGACCAATTTCACCGACGTCGGTCGAGTACACGTAGACATGGATCGTGACGCGCGCTGCTTGGATCGCCGCTCTCGCCGCCACTTGATCCATGAGTTGCTGCTGCTGATCGTGGCTGAAGCCATTCCATGCGCCTCCATCCATGTGCCATCGCGCCGATGCCGGGCCGACGCGGCTACATGACTCCGTGAGTGGGCGCAGCGCGTCAAAGATCTGATCAGCATCAGCGGTGATGCATCTTTCGGAGGGCGCTTGGCGTTTCTTCCCTTTGGCGAAGCCCGGGGACACCATGAATGCGACCGCTAACACGACAACGAATGTTCTTCTCACCGTTCCTCCGTTCGCACAGGCGCCTGCAGTTCAACTAGATTTCAGGTCACCGTGCGGCATCTAGTTCGACCGGCACACCTCTGGCGCCAAATGGAGTCGCCGCCGGAGCCGTGAACCTCAACTATGGCGGCAGACCTTCGCTCATCGCCTAACCCTGCGGAATCGAAGGTTTGACGCTCAAAGATTCATTTCTACTTCTGCTGCGCAAAGACTAGCAACTGCCATTCAATTTTGACAGTGGAAGGCGTGTGTTGGTGATGGTTCTGCGGCGGCAACGTATGGCCTTTCGCGATGCCGATTTCGTCGCCGCATCCTGCGCACCGGTAGATGCCAGGGTTGGACGCATTCGCTCCGGGAGGATGCTTCGTGTCAAAAGCGGTGCTGTCAGACTTGGTGAGGTGCTGACCATACTTGTATTGCGCCATCAGGCTTCTCCTTCGCCGCAATTTTGTCGGTGCTTAGAGAGACACCTTGCTGGAGAAAAAGTGGCTTGTCGTAAGCGACGAATGGAAGCGAGGTGAGCATACGCCTCCCTTCAGACCGATACGACGCAGAATAACTATCAACTCAAACCTTTGATATTCCTCGCACTCTTGCGGCGAAGGTGTGACCCGAAGGATTCTCACGCAGATGAACGGAGAGCTCACCGGCAAGGAAGCGACGACCTTCACCACCAAAGTAGGCGTGATCCGTGACCGAAGCGTCTACTTCATCTACGAGAACCTCCACGGCGAGAGCGGAATCATCCGCGGCCTCGTCCCGAACGACACACCGAAGACATTGACACTCGTCTACACGGACCTCATAGGTCACGACCGCAACTACGACCCATCCGGCACGTTAGTGCTGACGAGGCGTCCATGATCGCGGGATCACCTGGCGTGGAGTCAGACGGCGGCAACCGCCGCTGCGGTGGTCACATCCGGCATGGAGTCATACGTGCGGCCATGCAGAAGCCTGCCCGTTCTCTTTTTGCGCGTTCCACCCCATTGTTTGAAGAAAAACGGCACGTCCTGCTCGACGCACTGCGCGAGTATGCGCTCGACCCAACGTTCGTCCATCGGGCGGGCGCGCGGCCCGGATTCGCCGCCAACGATCACCCACGAGATACCTTGAAGATCGATATCGCCGAGATCCTCAAGGAGAGGCTCGATCGATAAAAATCGAACGGCCGCTTCGCTCGCTCGGAGCTCCTCAAGCCGAGGAAGACCATACTTTCGATCTTCCACGCTTACACCCCACCACACGTGCGACGCACGGGCTGTCTCGGTGAGCGTTGCTGAAAGCATCTGCCGCAGGCGCTTCGCGCGCTTCGTGAGTACCTGAAACGTGTGCCAATTTGCGGCTGACATGACGCCCGCAACTTCGCTGATGTAGGCGTCTGGTACCTGCTCGTGAAAGAGATCGCTCATCGAGTTCACGAAGATGCGCTTCGGCGTCTTCCAATGAAGCGGAGCTGTCAGCTTCTCCGGAACCAGCCGAAGGTCGAAGCCGAATTCGAAGGGATGGCCGCTGACACCTCGGAACCTCTCCGCAAATCGCTCCGCGTAGCAATGCGTGCAGCCGGGGCTGACCTTTGTACACCCCCGCACCGGATTCCACGTAGCATCGGTCCACTCAATTGTCGAAGTTTCCGCCATGTCTTCCTCTTATCCAAAACCCGGAAGCGATCGTTGAGCCTTGGCCGACTGCCTGCATTTCTTCCAGAACTCCGCGCCGAGGGGATGCTTGCTGAAAACACCCAAGTGGTAAAGCGAGAGGTTCTTCTCGGTGGAGCGGACCGGCTGCAGACCCGCAAGGCCTTCGTACACGTAGCCGAGACGACGCATCGATTCACCAAACTGATCCGCTACAAAATCGCCGAACGGCACTTTGGATTTGGGCCACTCCGCTCTCCACGTGTCGCTCCCCACGAAACGCGACACCGAAGCATTCTCCGGCCGCAGGTACAACTCCCGATTCCGGTTAGCATCCATGCCGGAAGCGATCAGCACCAGGAAGTCGATCCGGCGGTCCGCGGCTAGGCGTACGAGCGTCCTGAACATCAAACTTCCGATGTTGTAAGGGTCCACAAAGCAGAACGTCAGTACGCGATACGTCGTGCTGTAGGCCGGGATCAAAGCGGCGATGTGTTCGACCCGCTCATTGCAGTCGCCCTCGACAAATTGAACGTCCCGCCCCGGATAGGCCGTTGCAACCCGTTGCCTAAGAGCGTCGAGCTTCGAAGGATCGAGTTCACAGAAAATGTATTTGGTGAACGGGTGAGGCAGGTCCAGGACGAGGAGAGGCGTCGCCGGCACGATCTTCCCACTTGCGTCACCGATTCTCGATCGGCCGGCACCAGCGTACAAATCTACGTAAACGAGACACTCCCATTTGTTCTTCATGGACGTAGCAAAGATGCGTGCATAGCACTTTGCCAGTTGATACTTATCCTCGGACCAGTCGCCCACTACTGGCGTGACGAGGCCGTCGTCGTCCAACGAGGGAAGCGGGTCCATGTTCGAGCACGATAGCACACGTTCTTGTGCGCTCTGCTTTCTCTACAGGATGTGGATTTAGTACACCAACGGTTCTCCTACGCTAAGCCACGCGGCTACGTCACGCTCGCCGAAGCCGCCTCCAATCGGCAGGCGGAGGACACCGCGAGTCACGCTACTTCAGACTGAAGGTAGACATGAGTCCAAGTCTGTCGCGGATTTTGCGCCTCAGCCGGACGTGATCGACAGCAGGTGCCGCGGTGGATCTTCGTACGTTTCGTGCCAGATCTCCGGCGACCACCGCGTTGCCGTGTTGAGGTACTCCCAGTAGGAAACACCGCTGACTCGCGTCACTTCAATTGCTCGTCCGAGCAACAAGTAAAACCGCATCAGCAGAATGCCGTCGTCCGGCTGAAGAGCGATCCCTCGCGCATCCAGCGGATTGGGACAGACGCCGCCGTCGCAGCAGAACGTCACCAGGTACTGGTCCATCGCGAGGATAATATTCGGCCAAGCTTCCGGAGCCGTCGCGAGCACATGCTCAAGAACATGCTCCTGCGCTGATCGGCGCGCTAATGACTTCCCGCTGACCAAGAGAAAGGTGAATATCTGGTCTTTGTGGTTCTCTTTGGGGTTCAGCAGCTCATTCGTGCGGATATCGCGAGCGGTCCCGGCAGCCGAGCGATCGAGCACTCTTGCCGATTCAAGATTTTTAAGAGCTCTTGTAAACTCAGAGCGAGAGGTTAGCCGTGACTTTATCTGACCTACGGCGACTACGGCTTCGCAGGGATAGTAGCGCTTCTCGCCCGCTGTTTCGAACCTTGGTCCTGCAAGCGTATTAGCAATGATGACGTCAAGTTGATCGCTGACTCGTCCGTGACAGTCAAACAGGAAACCCGTTGACACTTCAAATCGTTTTGGAAGATGCTTCTGCAGGAAATTACGGATGATCGCTTCTCGGCCTGTTCCAAGCTCGCCGGGATGAGCGACTAGCTGTTCGGACAGGTCAAGACGCATCCGTCTGCCGGCAGCGTCGAGTAGATTCTCAAGACTGAACGTTTTCATCCGGTTCCTCGCGCTCGATGATTCGGCCGAATACTGCCCAGCTCCTCAACTCTTCGACGGTCATTCCCGACACGCCTCCATCGTGACGTTAGGCGGCGTCGCTGTCGGAACCTGACCCTGGGCTCTCGTCGCTCTGTGACGCTTGGTTGACGTAAGGCTCTCCACAGATATCCACTCGTCCAATATGACCCCGCTTGTGTTCAAGTCCGCAACGGCGGCAAGTTACGAATTCGTCATAGCATTTCCAGAATAGGCCTGTGCTCACAACCCACGACGGAAGAGACGATTGAAAATAGCAATACACTTTGCCGCGACTTCCCACGCACGTTTTTCGCTCGCACACGCAGATTCCCTCTCGCACGATCTCCGCGCGTGGAATCCAGTAGCCGCTGTCGAGAATGATCACGTCTTCTGGAACGCCGGCATTCACGGGATTCTCGACGAACGCGGTAAGTAGGTCATTCAGTTCACGCATACTTATCGTCCGCTGCTCCAGCGCAGCGAAGATCGTCTTGAAAACCTGATCTCGCGCCACATTTGACGATACCGAACGAGTTACCTCAGCGGTACGCGGCGCTCGTTGCTTGAGTAGGTCAAGAATTGCCTTATTGCCCGGTACGAACGCTGGCTTCGTTTTGCCTTTGCTCTTATTGCAATGGTCATGACACGGTAGCCAGTTCTCGTAGCTGTTAATTTCGAAGTCCGTGGCTAGTCCATATTCCGCGAGGACCGCTTGTCGCGCGCGATCATCACGAAGTAGCGCTTCCGGCAATACGTGATCGACCGTTACCTCGACGAGTCGCAGCGGTACTTTGCACCACCAGCAGCGTTGGCCATTACAATGCCAAATCGCATAACGCTCGGCGTAAGAAAATTTGCGCTTGGACGGCTTCACAGTTGATCCACTTGGCTACGATTCCCGAATTCTGAAGCTAACGTCGACGACGAGCTTGGCGACTGGCTTCCAGCAGCAGTCATCCTAACTCCGTAGGACTCGCAATAATCCACTCTTGATGGTCTGCATCTCCTATCTCCCGACCGACGACACATGCCAAAACTGCTCTCCGCTGATGCAATCGATATGGAGGTGACGCCCATGTCCCCACGTTTGTCGAACGCCGTCCGCTAACTTTCCGAGTCCCGCCGCGCGCGGCGCCGGCGTGCGCACAAGCCGGGTCAAGCGTGTGGCAGCGCGGCGGAAGAAGTTGCGCGGGCTCCGCGGGACCTGACGCTACCGTCGCGGCGCATCCCTCGGCGGACGATACTCGAGGCGGTCGTGCCGTATCTGCGACTGTCGGGACGGTGGCTGGCGGAGCATGGGTTCGCGATCGGCGCAAACGTGCACGTTCTGGTCGAACAAAGCCGCGTGACTCTGATCCGGCCCGACGGCTGACGGAAGGTCAGCCTTCCAGCTTGATCCCGCGGCAGCTTCGCAGCAGGACGAGGTCATAAACGATCTTCAGCGCTCCCGCCGCCACGAACGGAACCCAGGCGTGGCTGAGACTGGCGATCAGCGGCATGGCTACGACCGGCGCCAGGGCGGCACCCGTTGTTCGGGCCACGCCGGTTATCCCCGCCGCCGCCGTCCGCTCTCCGGGATCGACCGCGGCGATGACGAACGCCTGCCGCGTCGGCACGTCCATCTGCGAGATCGAGAAACGCAGTAACAGCACAGTAATGGCGAGCGGGAGCGTTGGCATCAGCGGGATCAACAACAAGAGAACGTTCGACGGCAGGTGCGTGAAGACCATCGTGTTCAGCAGTCCAAATCGCTTCGCGATCCGAGCCGCGGTCAGCGCCGAGATCCCCGCCGCGACATTCGCGCCGAAAAAGAGCGATCCGAGCGCCGCGGGGCTGAGACCGAATCGCCGGTAGAACCAGTAGGCGACGATGCTCTGCACGACCAATCCGCCCGCGAAGGAGTCGAGCGCAAAGAGTGAGGACAGCCTCATCACGATTCCTCGGGAGCGCTCCACGTGAAAGAGCGTGCGAACCGAGGGCGCGGCACGCTTTTCTTCAATCGCCCGAGAAACACATAGAAAGATGATGACGAGAGCGAGGCCGAGGATGGCGTAGGCAATGATGGCGCTCCGATAGCTGGCAGCGGCGCCAAATCCTCGTTTCATCAGAAGACCGGCCAGGAACCCGCCCGCCAGCGATCCGGCCGCGGTCGCGAACGAGCCGGCAAGGTTGTACCAGGCGAAGAGCGAGACGCGGTCACGGCCCTGCGCGACGTGCGCCAGCGCAACCTGCTCGACCGCGAGAAACGGTCCTACTTCATTGCCGCTCGGACTGATCACGCCGAGGGTTGCGGCGATCACGAGCAACGTAAAGTCGCGCGTCAGCGCAAACACGACGGCCGCGCCGATCATCAGTACCGCGCCGGCTAACAGCGTTCGCCGTCGGCCCAGCGCGTCGGCACGCGTCGTCAGATAAAGCGAGACCAGAACATCGCCGGCGAGCGTGAGCGACAGCAGCAACCCGATTCGATGATCATCAAGACCGATCGAAGAGAGGTACAGCACGAGGACGACGGCGACGAAGCCGTAGGCAAAGAGCCGCACGATGCGCGAGGCAAAAAGAAGTCGCGCGTCACGCGAGAGCATCGGATCAGGCGCTGCGCAGCGTTGCCTCGTGCACGACGAGATCGAGCGCCTTCTCCTGGCTCAGCGACATCCGCAACTGCTCGTACCCGCCGTCATGTTTCAGACGGTGCCTGACCTCGGCGAAGTCGCGGTCGGCGTCTTTGGCGGCGCGGCGAATCTCGGCATCGACTTCGACGTCGCTCACGATCAGATTCTCTTTCTTCGCAATCTGCTCGAGGATCAGCGACCGCCTGACCCGCTTCGCTGCCTCGGGAAGAAACTCGTCACGCATCTTCCGCCAGTCGATCTCCGCTTTCTCGATGTCGACCCCTTGCGAGGCGAGGAAGCGCGCGTAGTTCTGCAGCGACTTGCCCACTTCCTCTTCGACGAGTGTCTCCGGCACTTCGAACTCATGACGCGCGAGAAGAAGCTCGCCGATCTGACCTTGCTTCATCCGACGCACTTCCTGCTCGCGATGTTTGCGGATGTCAGCGGTGATCGCCTCGCGCATCTGGGCAACCGAATCCCATCCGCCGGTGCTCTGCGCGAATTCGTCCGTGATCTCGGGCTTTTCCTGGACGCGGATTTCTTTGAGCGTGACCTCGTGGTGGATGTTCTTGCCGCGGAAGTTCTCGTTTTGCGCGTCGTCGGGATACGTCTTATCGAACGATGCCGCCTCGCCCGGCTTCTTGCCGCGCAGCGATTCGTGCAGCTCGGTGAGCGGTGTCTCTTCACCGAGCTGGAAATGGCCGCCGCGCGTTTCCGGCTCGATGCCTTCGCCCGAGGTGGTCATCTCGATCATCGCGAAATCGTTCTGCTCGAGACCACGTTCGGTCTCGGGACGATAGACGCTGGCCTGTTCGCGAAGACGTTCGATCATCTTGTCGACATCGGCATCGGCAACTTCGATCTTGGGATCGTCGATGGCCAGGCCGCGATACTCGCCCAACTCGAACTGCGGCTTCACCTCGAACTCGGCTTTGTACTTGACCGGCGCACCTTCGATGACCGCATCGACGTGCTGGAGATGCGGGTCGCCGACGATCTCGACACCCTTGTCCGCGATAGCTTCGTGGAAGGTGCGCGGCAGGAGCCGCTCCATGACCTGCTCCTGAATCTCTTTCGCGAAGCGGGTGCGGACGACGCCGAGGGGAACTTTGCCGGGACGGAAGCCGTCGATTTTCGCCTGACGGCTGAACTCCGATGTCACGCGCTGCGACTCCGCGGTAATGAGGTCGGCCGGGATCTCGACTTCGACGATTTTCTTGACTGGTGATACGTCTTCGTAATTCAGAAGCATTCGCTGGCAACCTTCGGATGAATTTTTCGGCTGGATTGGTGCGAAAGGCGGGACTCGAACCCGCACGGCTTTGGGCCACTGGATCCTAAGTCCAGCGCGTCTGCCAGTTCCGCCACTTTCGCCCGGATGCAAAAAAGGACCGAGCGCGCGCTCAGTCCTCTGCATCGTACTTGATTTGGTGCCCCCACTAGGACTCGAACCTAGAACCAACAGATTAAGAGTCTGCTGCTCTACCAATTGAGCTATGGAGGCTTAGGACCCCTGCTAACTTCGCGCGTCCATCATCTATTTCTCCGCGCGAGCCGCGCATTCTAGGAGACGGGCCGGAAGCGGTCAAGGATTCGCGGACGCGATCATCCCCTTCCCTTTTCGCAGGTAGTCCCACGCCGAGTAGAGCGTGACGAGCATGGCGATGCGGAAGAGAACTTCGAGAAACGGGAGCAGCGCCGGGCCGAATGCATTGATCTCGATCGTCACCGCCAGCGTGCCGGCCTGCAGCATCGTCGATGTCTTCCCTGCCCACGACGGCGGGAAGCGTTTCACATTAATGCGCGTGTAAAGAAGGTACGCGAATAGCACGATGACGAAGTCGCGGATCAGCACCGTGAACGTCAGCCATCCCGGAATCCCGCACGGCAATCCGTCGCGCAGCGTGTAGAAAAGATAGCCGCCGACCATCATCGTCTTGTCGGCAGCCGGATCGAGAATCGCTCCGATGCGCGAGCGCTGATTGAATCGCCGCGCGATCACGCCGTCGAGATAGTCAGTAAACGCGGCGCCCGCAAAAATGAAAAATGCCAGCCGGTACTCGCCTCGAAACGAAGCGTACAAAAACACCGGCACGGCAAAGAGCCGGAGAAGCGTGAGCGCGTTGGGAACGGTGAGCATGGTTTGGGGGTCGCTTGGTTGCTTGGACGGAGGGTCGCCGGGTTACCAAGTTGCCGGGTTACCGGTGCTTCGCACTTTAATCATTAAATGGAATCCGAGCACCTCGGCAAAAACTGGCGCCGGCAACTCGGCAACATGGACACTCGGCAACCGAGCAACTCAGTAACCAAGCACTCCAGCCACCACCATCACAGCTCCGCGCGGAACTGATCGAGCGCCGTTTTCCGGAGATAGATCGTCTTTCCCTCGGACAGCAGGAGGTTTTGCTTCATCAGATCGTGGATCAACCGCGACACCGTCTCGCGCGATGTGCCGATCGTATTCGCGATCGCCTGATGCGTCGGCCGGGTCACGGCGATGTATTCGTTGTCCAGCGACTTGCCGTTCTGCCGGGCGAGATCGAGAAAGAAACGGGCCAGGCGGCCGTAAACATCCATCGTCGCCAGCGACTCGATTCGATTCGATGCATCGCGCAGCCGTTTGGAAAGCTCGGCCAGCACTTTCTGCGCGATCGAAAAATTCTCGCTGAGGATGTGCAGAAAATCAGATCGCCAGATCGACACGATCTCGAGCGGCTCGGTGGCGATCACCGTCGCCGAGCGCGGCGCGTTGTCGAACAGCGCCATCTCGCCGAAGAAATCTCCAACGCCGAGGATCGAAAGGATGATCTCTTTCCCCTCGGGAGAGATCATCGTCACTTTCACCTGGCCTTCGCGGATGAGATAGAAGACGTCGCCGATTTCGTCGGCGTGAAAGACAGCATCGTCCTTCGCGTAGCGGCGCGTTTTCGCCACCGCCGCGATCGACGCCAGTTCGCGGTCGTCAAGCTCCGCGAAGAGCGAGAACTTCCTGTAAAACGATGTGGGGAGCACTTGCGCCGGGATTTTAGCAGCAAAGCAGTCCAGCAAACCCGATGCTACACTCCGCCGCGGGTTCCCAACGCGAGTGGCCATCAAACGGATCATTCCGATCTCCTCCGGCAAGGGCGGAGTTGGCAAGACAACCTTCGCCATCAACTTCTCGCTTGCCCTCTCGCGTCACGGCCGCACGATCCTCGTCGATCTGGATACGGGAACCTCCGCGATCCGCAACGCCATCGACGTCCCGATCGAAAAAGACCTCTATCATTTCTTCCGCAAAGGCGAGCCGCTCAATTCCTGCGTCACGCATCTCGACGCGAAGCTCGATCCCAACGGCGTGTTCCGCAACTTCGGATTCGTGGCCGGACCGCTTCACCTGATCGACGAGATCACCAACTTCGGCGCGGCGAACAAAGACCGTTTGATCGAAGCCATCAATGGGCTCGATGCCGACTACGTCATCCTCGACATGCGCGCGGGCCTCGACGCTAACGTCATCGACTTCCTGCCGTTCTCGAACTCCGGAGTGCTCATCTTCACGCCGCATCTTCCGAGCGCCACGCTGGCGGCGTCCGACATCGTCAAAGCGATTCTCTTCCGAAAGCTGCGTTTGATCTTCAGCCGCGAGTCGCCGTTCTACGCCACGGTCAACGGCCAGCTCGACTTCTGGAAGCTGATCAACGATCTCATCGATCAAGTCGAAGATGTCTACGATTCGGCCATCGGAAACCTCGACGCCTTCGCCGACGATCTCGCCGGCAACCTCGGCGACCATCCCATCACCCGCACCGTGCAGCAAACGCTCGACGAGTTCCGCGTTCACTACGTTCTCAATCTCTTCAACGGCGTCGACGATTCGTTTCAGACCGCCGTGAAGCCGTTCATCGAGAATCTGACATCCAACGTTTCCGCGCGATGCGGCGTCACCAACCTCGGCTGGATCACCCGCAGCGACGCCATCCACCGCGCCAATTGCAACAAGATCCCGGCCATGCTCTTGCCGCCCGAGGGGAAGAGAACGCCGAAGAGCAACCGCGTCGATCAGGAGCTCGAAGACCTGCGCTCGATGGCCATCGGCATGGAGCCCGTTCGCAAAAAATCCGCGCGGCAGCAAAAGTCATCATTGACCGTCGATCCCGCCGACCACCTCGCCAACCAACTCAACGTGCTGCGCTCGATGTTCGATCAAAAAAAGGACGACGACTTCCACGCGAACTTCGACTACGCTTCCGAACGCGCCCTCTTCACAATGAAAACCCGCCGCCCCAGCGAGTTCGGCGACATCCGCGTCTACCGCCCGTCCGAGATGCTGGCAACGATTTTCGCGAAGTCAAACGTGCCGACGTCAATCGATTGGGGCGAGTTGGATTTGTGAGGGTTTTCGGAATTGCCAATGTGCAGCGACAGAATCCGCTCATGCGAATCGCAGCCGGCATTGTTGTATCAGGACAGGTGGTCATGGAGGGCGAGCCACTGACCGAGGGCTTGCTCGGTACGGTCCGCTCGGGAAATTGACGAGACTTTCGAGCTCGACGCAGATCAGCTTGAATCGATCGCTGAAGCAGACCGTGGCGAATTGATCACCGCGGAAGAAGTTCTTCGAACACGAGTCTTAAAGCGGTGGCTGCGCCACCGCACTCCAAAGCGCTTCGCGCGAAATTGGGTGCATCTACTTCTCCCCGAAAACCACCTCGCCGCCCACCACCGTGTAGCGCACTTTCGTCGCGAAGAGGGACGATTGCGGGGCGGTGTAAAGGTCGCCTTCGATGATCGTCAGGTCGGCGAGTTTGCCGGGCTCGATCGTGCCGCGAGATGATTCCTCGAACGCGGCGAACGCGGCGTCGGATGTGAAGCCGCGGATGGCTTCGGGCAGCGTCAGTTTCTGATCGGGATACCAGCCGCCGGGCGGATTGCCTTTCTGGTCCTGGCGCGTGACGGCGCTGTAGATGCCGAAGAAGGGGTTCACGAACTCGACAGGAAAATCGGAGCCGAGGGCGAGGCGGGCGCCGGAATTGAGGACGGTGCGCCAGGCGTAGGCGCCTTTGATGCGTTCGCTGCCCACGCGGTCTTCCGCCCAGCCCATGTCGGACGTGGCGTGCGTCGGTTGCATCGAAGCGATGATGCCGCGCGGCGCCAGGCGGGCGAAATCGGACGGCGCGACGACCTGAAGATGCTCGATGCGGAAGCGGTCGGACGGAGTTGCTCCCGCCCCTTCGTATGCATCGATCACATTGCGAACGCCGCGGTCGCCGATGGCGTGCGTGTTGGCCTGGTAGCCGGCGGCGCGGGCGCGTCGCGCGACCTCCAGCATGTGCTCGGGCTTGCTGATAACGAGTCCGACGTTCGACGGATCGTCGCTGTACGGTGCGAGCAGCGCGGCGCCGCGGCTGCCGAGGGCGCCGTCGGCGTACATTTTCACGGCGCGAACCGTGAGATGGCCGCCGTACCCGATCAGCGGCTTGCGCGCGAACCACGACTCGAGAAGCTGCGGCTCGTCGGTCAGCATCAGGTAAACGCGGATCGGGAACTTGTGCTCGTCGATGAGTTGCTGGATCGCCGTGATCGTGGACTGCTCCGCACCGGCGTCGTGCATTTCGGTGAGTCCGTTTGCGGCGATGTTTTGCGCCGCAGCGAGCACGCGCGCCTTGCGAAGCTCCGGCGACGGCGGCGGGACCTTCGAGTCGATGAGCGCCATCGCACCGTCGATGAAGACGCCGGTTGGATTGCCGGCCGCATCGCGCAGAACCCGGCCCCCTTCCGGATCGGGCGTCGCGGCGGTGACGCCAGCCGCGCGCATGGCCGCGCTGTTGGCGATACCTGCGTGACCGTCGACACGGCGAATCCAGACCGGATGATCGGAGATCGCGGCATCGAGAGGCGCGGCGGTCGGGAACTGCTTCCCTGGCCAATGGTTCTGATCCCACCCGCGGCCGAGAATCCAATCGCCTGCGGTGGCACGTTGCGCGCGCTCGCGGACCTTGGCGATCACCTCATCGTATGACGTGGTGCCGATGACGTTGACGGTATCGAGCGAAAGTCCAAGTCCGTAGAGATGGCCGTGGGCATCGGTGAGGCCGGGCATCACGGTCGTGCCGCGAACGTCGATCACGCGCGCATTCGGATGCGCGGCGCGAAGCGCCTCGGCGGGTCCGGCAGCGACGATGGTGCCGTTCGCGGTGACGACGGACCAGTTCGCCTGTGGAGTCTGGGACGGACCTGCCAGCACCGTTCCGCCCTCGAAAATGGTCTCGCCGGACGGCTTGATTGAATTGTCGTGTGAAGGTGTTTGCATGTTGCAGGCGGTAAACGCGAGGAAGAGTAGCGCAGCGGCGCGTCGCACGATCGTCATGCGCGAATCGTATCGGAATAGAGGCTTGCGGGGCGCGCGTTGCGGAGAGCCCTTGCGAACTTTATTTGCACTTGGCGCAACGCTCGTGGCCGCCTCCGCGGCCGCCGGTGATTTCAGCGCGAGGGATGTGCCGTCCGCGCACATCCGCCAGATGGGCCGTATCGAGATTCGCAACGATGCGCGTGGCGTCACCGCGTATCACTTCTTCGGCGACATTCGTCAGGCGCTCTTTACGCTGCGTTCCAGTACGAGGGGTTTGCATTACACGCCGTTCGGCAATGCCCTGTTCGACTCCGGAGCGCGTGTGACCGCGCCGATGCCCGCGTATTTGTCGGCGCTCATCGCGGACGCTTCGAAGCAACATGGCGTCGATCCGCGCCTCGTCGCGGCGATCGCTGCGCGCGAATCCGCGTACAGAGCCGATGCAGTTTCACCAGTGGGCGCAGTCGGTGTGATGCAGTTGATGCCGGCGACGGCTCGTTACGCCGGCGTACGAAACGTCTTCGATGCGCGCGAGAACGTTTTTGGCGGCGTTCACTATCTCCGCACCCTCCTCGATACGTTTCACGGCGATCTCGATCTCACGCTGGCCGCGTACAACGCTGGTCCCGGCGCCGTGCAGCGCTACAACGGCGTGCCGCCATTTCGCGAGACGCAGGCCTACGTTCGAAACGTTCGCGCCGCCTACGAGACCGCGCTGAAACGCTAGAGCCAGCCTGGCCGTTCGCGCGAAAAAGTACTCATCCGTAGGAAGAGCAACGGCCTTCGTTTCGTTTCGACCATCGCACAAAAACTGATCACGCGAAAAGGCAAACTCCCGGCGACGGGAGGGCGCAAAGCCACCGGCCTCAGCACTGTTTAACGAGGCAGCGGAGCTTCCGAACGTGATCCCGCATGACGCGGGACGTTCCGTGATCCGAACCGGAAAGGAGCGTCCCATGCGTTCTCGCTTTGCCGCCGTCGTGCTCGCCGCTGCTGCCCTCGCATCGCCCGCGTTCGCTGCGCCGAAGTCATCGATCGACATGCGGCCAGTCAATCAGCTTGCAGCGCAGGCCTTTCCCGCGCCGATGCCGAAGTATCTTGCCGGCATCATTGCTGACGCGGCGCGGACCTACGATGTCGATCCGAACCTCATCGCCGCGATGACCTTCCGCGAGTCCGCGTTCAATCCGAATGCGGTGTCCAGCCGCGGCGCGCAGGGACTGATGCAGCTCATGCCGCGCACCGCCGCCGCTCTCGGCGTCCACAACGCTTTCGATCCGCGCGACAACGTGTTCGGCGGCACGCGCTACGTGAAGACGCTGCTCGATCGCTTTCACGGCAACGTCGAGCTGACGCTGGCCGCTTACAACGCCGGCCCGGAGCTGGTCGCGAAAGCGGGACCGGGTGCGACGCAGGAAGCGATCGAGTACGTCGCGGCGGTGAAGAGTTTCTACCAGACGGCGGTGGCGGCGGCGTTGTAATCCGGAACTGCGCTTCGCTCAGGATAGACTTTGCGATCATGAGCGAAACCGCAATCGATCCTCGCTATCCCGTCGGAAAGTTCGCCCGCTCCTCGGCGCCGCACACGCCGGACGAGCGCCGCACATTCATCGATCAAATCGCCGCCGCTCCCGCGCGCATGCGGGAGGCGGTGGCGGGTCTGACGGAGGGTCAGCTCGACACGCCCTATCGCGACGGCGGCTGGACGGTGCGGCAAGTCGTTCATCACGTTCCCGACTCGCACATGAACGCCTACACGCGCGTGAAGCTGGCGCTGACGGAAAACGAACCGACGATCCGCCCGTACGACGAAGCCGCGTGGGCAAAGCTGAACGATGTCCGCGACACGCCGGTCGCAGTCTCGCTGACGCTGCTCGAAGCGCTGCACGATCGCTGGGTACGCATTCTCCGCGCGCTGACCACAGACGATTTCGCGCGAACGCTTTTCCATCCCGAGCACGGCGTGATGACGCTCGACTCGCTCATCGCCATGTACGCGTGGCACAGCCGGCATCACGTCGCGCACATCACGTCGTTGCGCGAGCGCAGCGGGTGGTGACGTTTCGCACGCTGACGGACGGCGACTTCGATGCCGTGCTCGAGGCTTTCAGTGAGTCGTTCAGCGACTACGTCGTTCCCTTCGCGATGACGGCGGACCAGCTTCGCGAGATCTGCGCCCGCCGCGGCGTGCGGTTCGATTTGTCCGTTGGCGCGTTCGATGGCGACCGCCTCGTTGCATTCACGTTGAATGGTTTCGATGGTGGAACCGCGTACGACAGCGGAACTGGCGTCGTGCCTACGCATCGTCGCCAGGGACTTGCGCGCGGGATGATGGATTTCATCGTGCCGCATCTGCGCGCAGCCGGCGCGCAGCGTTACCTGCTCGAAGTCATCCAGACGAATACACGCGCGCTGCGGCTGTACGAATCTCTCGGATTCACGACGACTCGCTCGCTGACTTGCTGGAAGTTCGAAAACGGAGAAGTCGCAAACACTGACGTCTCTGTTCGTTTGATCGAGCCCGACTGGAACGTCTTCGCTTTCTTTCGCGATGTCGAGCCGTCGTGGCAGAACTCCGACGCATCGATGATCCGCGCTCGTGCACCACGCATCGTCCTCGGCGCCTTCGACGACGATCTGCTCACCGGCTACGCGATCGTTTTTCCTTTGACGCATGATCTTGCGCAGCTCGCCGTGCGGCGCTCGCACCGATGCCGAGGGATTGGCCTTGTGCTGCTGGCACGCGCCATTCGCGAAGCCGGCGGCAACCTGCGCGCGCTCAACATCGACGCCCGCGACGAAGGCATCGCCGCGTTTCTCCGCGCATCGGGCGGCACTCTCTTCGTCGAACAGTTCGAGATGAGCCGCGCGCTCTGATCGCGGCTCCGTCCTACAATCGCGCTTATGGCGACCTTCTTCGATGCGCTGAACGAGCTGATGGCGGCCGAGACGCCGCTCGTCGTCGTCACCGTCGTCGACACAGCCGGCAGCGTGCCGCAGGACCGCGGCGCGAAGATGATCGTCACCGCGTCTGGGCTTCACTTCGGAACCGTTGGCGGCGGCAAAGTGGAGACGAAAGCGATCGCCGAGGCGCAGGGGATGCTGCGCGGGGAAACGGCGGAGACGACAAAGTTCGTGCAGTGGAATCTCGCAAAAGACGTCGGCATGACGTGCGGCGGTATCGTCAAGCTCTACTTCGAATCGCACAACGTCGGACGATGGCGCATCGTGGTCTTCGGCGCCGGTCACGTCGCCAACGCAGTCATCAACGTGCTCATTCACCTCGACTGCCACGTCACCTGCATCGATCCGCGTCCGGAGT